>NZ_BAAHAF010000016.1:0-47495 GCF_054777815.1 Angustibacter speluncae
CGCCAGACCGCCGAGAACCTCGGCCGCCTCGACGTCGTCGCGGCCCTCGACCACGAGCGCCACCAGGGCGGTCACGGTGTCGTCGTGCCCGAGCCGGCCGCGGGTCAGCACCGCCCGCGCGGCGACCACCGGGTCGGCGTGGCCCACCGCGTCGGCGAGCGCGGCCCCCGCCGGCGGCGTCCCGAGCTTGTCGAGCGCCTCCACCGCCCGGCGGCGCCGTACGCGCTCGGGCGAGCCCAGTGCGGCGACGAGCAGAGGGACGGCGTCGTCCCCGGCCCGGGCGAGCGCCCACTGCAGCGCGCCCGCGACGTTCGGGTCGGTCTCGGTGAGCACGCCCTCGACGAGGACGGCGACGTCGCCCCCGCCACCGGTCGCCGCCGACAGCACCAGCCGCTGCCGCGTAGACGGGTCGCCGTCGCGCAGGCCGCGCAGCAGCGCGACGGTGCGCAGCGCGTCGCTCCACGCACCGGGGCCGGTCGCGCGCAGCCGCTCGAGCCGGCCGAGCAGCTCGGTCTCCTGCGCGATCCGCTCGCGGGTGCGCTCGAGGAGCCGGTCGACCGTCGCCGTCGGGTCGAACGACAGGTCGTCGAGCACCCGGGTGACCTCGGCCAGCCCGAGGCCGAGCGAGCGCAGCGCCTCCACGTGCAGCAGCCGCTCGAGGTCGTCCGGCGCGTAGGTGCGGTACCCGCCGTGCGTGCGCCCGCTCGGCACGACCAGACCGATCCGGTCGTAGTGGCGCAGCATCCGGGCGCTCAGGCCGGACCGTGCGGAGACCTCGCCGATGAGCACCGCGTCAGTCCCGGGCCTCGTCCGGCGGGGGCACCGGCGCGCCGCGCAGGGTCAGCGCCCGGTCGGCCGCCGCGAGGGCCAGGTCGAAGCCCTCCTCCGGGTGCGTCCGCAGCCGGGCGGTGGCCAGGGCGTGGGCGCGCACGTCCGGGTCGCGGTGGGCGGCGGCCCGCTCGACGGCGTCCGCACCCGCCTCGCCGAGGTCGACCAGCGCGCGGCTCAGGCTGAGCCGCACCTCCCGGTCGCCGCGACCGAGCTGGCTGGCGAGCCGCTCGGCGAGCCTCGCCTGCGACCCCGGCGTCACGAGCACGACGGCGGCCCGCCAGGCCGCGCGCGCCACCTCGACGTCCGCGTGGTGCAGCAGCGCGGGCGTGATCGCGTCGAACGCCCGGCGGTCGCCGATCTTCGACAGCGTGTGCAGGGCCTGGCTGCGGGCCTGCGGCTCCGGCGAGGTCAGCTCGTCCAGCAGCCGGTCGACCGTCCGGTCCGGGTCGTGCCGGGTGAGCGCCCAGGTGAGCATGTCGCGCACGAAGAACTCCGGCTCGACCGCGCAGCGCGCGACGAGCACCTCCAGGTCCTCCTCGCGCGGGTCCGTGCCCGCCGCGAGCGCCGCCCGCAGCCGCACCGACGCGTCCGGCGCGGCGAGCGCCGCGGCCCACCGCGACGTCGTCTCCTGCTCGCCCATCCCGACCACCTCCTCCACGATCGTCGACGTTGTCACGGTGTCAAGGTCAAACCGGCACCCCCCTACGATCGGGCGGACGAGCGAGCGGGAGGACGCGATGACGACGAGGCACCCCTTCGGCACGACCCCGGACGGCCGGCCGGTCACCCGGCTGGTGCTCGGCGGCGAGCCGGGGGTCGAGCTGCACCTGCTCGACCTCGGCGCGACGGTCCACCGGCTGCGGGTCACCGGGGCCGACGGCGTCCGGCGCGACGTCGCGCTCGGGCACCCCGCCGCCGCCGACTACGCGGCCTCGGACGCCTACCTCGGCGCCACGGTCGGCCGGTACGCCAACCGCGTGGCCGCAGGGCGCTTCGACGTCGACGGCGTCCCGGTGCAGGTGCCGCCCAACGACCGCGGCAACGCCCTGCACGGCGGGCCGGAGGGGTTCGACGCACGGGTGTGGGAGGTGGTGCGGCACGACGCCGACGCCGCCGAGCTCGCGCTCACCAGCCCGGACGGCGACCAGGGCTTCCCCGGGGAGCTGCGCGTCACGGCCCGGTTCGCGGTCACGGCCGACGCGGTCGAGCTCGAGCTGACGGCCACCACCGACGCGCCCACCGTCGTCAACCTCACCCAGCACGTCTACCTCAACCTCGACGGCGAGGGGTCCGGCACCGTCGACGACCACGAGCTGCAGGTGCCCGCCTCGCGCTGGGTGCCGGTCGACGCCACCGGCATCCCGCTCGACGGGCTCGCACCGGTCGACGGCACCCCGTTCGACCTGCGCACGCCGACCCGGCTCGGTGACGTCGTCCGCGGCGGCCACGAGCAGCTGGTCGCGGCGCAGGGGATCGACCACGACCTCGCGCCCGACGGCGAGGGGCTGCGCGAGGTCGCGCGCCTGCGCGGGCCGGTGAGCGGCACCGTCCTCACGCTGCGCAGCGACCAGCCGGGCCTGCAGGTCTACACCGGCAACTTCCTCGACGGGACGCTGCCGTCGCGCCCCGGCGGGCGCCACCGCCAGGGCGACGGCATCGCGCTGGAGCCGCAGCAGCACCCGGACTCCCCCAACCGCCCGCAGCTCGGCGACCCCGTGCTGCGCCCGGGCGGCACCTACCGCTGGCGCTCGGTCTGGTCCTTCGGCACCTGACCCGAACGGACCCCGGCCGGGTCGAACACCCCGACTGCCGCGCCGATCTCAGGCGTGGCTGTCCCCACCAGCACGCAACCGGTCTGCGCGAGCGCGGTCACGTTCCAGCTCGCGCGTCATCCGCTCGAGCTCCTGCCGCTGGAACGCCGTGAGTCCGTGCTCGTCGACCGGCAGCTCGTGCGGGGCGTACTCGCGTCTCGCAGGCGCCCACACCGGCTGACAGCTACGACCCTTCCAACCCAGCTTCCCCACGTGATCACCTCCGCCCCCACGATCAGGTCCCGACCGGGGCAGGCGACGCCGATTCCATCCGGTGAGGGCGCGCAACCGGGTGACGGTGAGTCGACCATCGGAAGGAACCGGCGCCGGACCCCCGGGAGGGGGCCTGGCGCCAGGGTCTTAGGCGTGCTCACCGAACCGCACGTCCTGCCAGGTGCGGGTGGCGACCCAGCCGACCAGCACCACGGCGTGCAGCACCCACAGCCACAGCAGCACCGCCACCACGCCGCCGACGCCGACGAGCCCGCCGAACGGCAGCCCGAGGTCGATCGGCAGCGACAGGAACAGCACGAAGCCCTGCAGGAACCCCGCGACGAACGCCCCCGTCGCGAAGGCGCCGACGACCGCGTGCCGCACCGGCGTCGCGTGCGGCACCACCGCCACGAACACCCAGGCCAGGACGACCGACACCGCGATCCAGCACACGTTCAGCGCGACGTAGGTGCCGAGCACGGTGGACCCCGCGCCGCCCGCGAGCAGGTCGGCCAGCAGGGGCGTCACCGACAGCACGCCGAGCAGCAGCGCCGGCGCCACGACCACGAGCGGGAGGGTCGCGAGCCGTCCGCGCCAGGCGATCCAGCGCCCGGGCGGGATGCCGACCAGCGAGGAGCACGCCCGCCGCAGCCCCTCGCCGTAGACGCTGGCGGGCAGCGTCGCGATCAGCACCGCGACCAGGTCGAGGTCGATGCCGCTCTCGACCAGCGCCCGCGCGACGGGTCCCGCGCCCAGCGCCTGCGGCAGCGCGTCCTCGAGCGACCCGGCCAGGTCACGCACCCGGTCGGTGCCGGCCAGCGCCGCCGCCGCGCGGCCGGTGACGAGCAGCACCGGGACGATCGACAGCGCCGAGTAGAAGGTGAGCGCCGCCGCGTGCAGCGGCAGGTCGCGGGGACGCAGCACGTCGGCGGTCGCCCGGGGCAGGCGGCGCAGGTCGCGCCACCACGACCCCCGGTTGCCGTCCACGCCCCCATCCTCGCCGACGACTCAGGTCGGGGCCCGACGTGCCGATGGGAACAGGTCGGCCGGGAACGTCCCGGCCGCGGGCGCGAGGGAGACGGCGGCGATGGAGGACGTGGACGAGATCGTCCAGGAGTTCCTCGTGGAGAGCCACGAGAACCTGGACCAGCTCGACCGCGACCTGGTGCAGCTGGAGGCCGAGCCCGGCTCCCGCGAGCTGCTCGCGAGCATCTTCCGCACCATCCACACGATCAAGGGCACCAGCGGCTTCCTGGCGTTCAACCGGCTCGAGTCGGTGACCCACGTCGGCGAGAACCTGCTCGCCCGCCTGCGCGACGGCCGGATGACGATGACGCCGACGAGCACCGACGTGCTGCTGGCCATGGTCGACACCGTCCGCGAGCTGCTCGCCGCCATCGAGGCCGACGGCACCGAGGGCGAGGTCGCGGTCGACGCGGTCGTCGCCCGCATCACCGCCGTCCTGGACGGCGAGACCGCGCCGGTCGCGCCGGCCGTCGACGCGGAACCTGTTGCGGCGCAGCCGGTCCCGGAGCCCGCCGAGGCGCCGGAGCCCGTCGCCACACCGGCGGTCCCCGTACCCCACCAGCGCACCGTGCCCGCCGCCGCACCCGAGCCCGCGCCCGTCCCCGCCGCCGTCCCCGCCGCCGTCCCCGCCGCCGAGTCCCCTGCCGAGGGCCCCGACGACCACGGCCAGCGCCGCAGCATCGCCGACGCCTCGATCCGCGTCGACGTCGAGCTGCTCGACTCCCTCATGCGCCTGGTCGGGGAGCTCGTCCTCACCCGCAACCAGATCGTGCGCCAGACCTCCGACCTCGCCCCGGCCGACGGCGCGGGCGCCGACCTGGTGCGCGCCTCGCAGCGGCTCAACCTGATCGCGAGCGAGCTGCAGGAGGGCGTCATGAAGACGCGCATGCAGCCGATCGACACGCTCTGGTCGAAGATGCCGCGCGTCGTCCGCGACCTCGGCGCGCTGTGCGGCAAGCAGGTACGCCTGGCCCAGGTGGGCAAGGAGACCGAGCTCGACCGCACGCTGCTCGAGGCCGTCAAGGACCCGCTGACGCACCTGGTGCGCAACGCCGTCGACCACGGGCTCGAGTCGCCCGCCGACCGCGTCGCGACGGGCAAGCCGGCCGAGGGCGTGCTGACCCTGCGGGCGTACCACGAGGGCGGCCAGGTGGTCGTCGAGGTGTGCGACGACGGCGGCGGCATCGACGCCGAGCGGGTGGCGGCCAAGGCCCTCGACAAGGGCCTGCGCACCCGCGCGCAGCTCGACCAGATGTCGCACCAGGACCTGCTGCAGCTGATCTTCCTGCCCGGCTTCTCGACCGCGGCCGCCGTCACCAACGTGTCCGGCCGCGGCGTCGGCATGGACGTGGTGAAGACCAACATCGAGGCGATCGGCGGCACCATCGAGGTCGAGTCGGCCCTCGGCGCCGGCACCACCTGCCGGCTGCGGATCCCGCTGACGCTGGCGATCGTCCCGGCCCTGACCGTCGAGTGCTCGGGCGACCGGTACGCCATCCCCCAGGTGAGCCTGCTCGAGCTGGTCGCGCTGGACGCCGACCGCGCAGGCACCGAGATCGAGGACGTCGCAGGCGCTCCCGTGCACCGCCTGCGCGGCGCGCTGCTGCCGCTGGTGCGCCTCGCCGACGTGCTCGGCGTGGAGTCGGGGCGCTCGGACGGCCACGTGCTGATCGCTGTGCTGCAGGCCGAGGGCAAGAAGTTCGGCCTGGTCATCGACCGGGTGCTCAGCACCGAGGAGATCGTCGTCAAGCCGCTCACCACCCGGCTGAAGAGCATCGGGACCTACTCCGGCGCGACGATCCTCGGCGACGGTCGGGTCGCGCTCATCCTCGACGTGCAGGCGCTCGCCCGCCGCGCGCTGTCGGCCGAGGTGCTCGACCGGCAGGCCGGCGAGCAGACCCAGGTCGCGACGGCGGACGCCGACGAGGACCGGGTGCTGGTCGCCGGCGTGGGCGGCGGGCGCCAGGTGGCGATCCCCCTGTCGTCCGTGACCCGCCTCGAGCACCTGCCCGCCGCCGGCGTCGAGCGGGTCGGCTCCCGCGAGGTCGTGCAGTACCGCGGCGCGATCCTGCCGCTGCTGCGCCTCGACCGGCACCTCGGCTCGGTCTCCGAGCGCGACGACGAGCACCTCGTGGTGGTCGTCTACACCGCCGGCGAGCGCAGCGTCGCCATCGTCGTCGAGGAGATCGTCGACGTCGTCGAGACCGGCGCCGCCGCGCGCAGCGACATCGACGACCACGGCCTCGTCGGGTCGACCGTGATCCGCGACCGCGTGATCGAGCTGCTCGACGTGCAGGCCGCGATCCTCGCGGCCGACCCGCACTTCTACGACCGCACCCTCGAGGAGGTCCGGTGAGCACCCGGCTGGTGACCTTCACCCTGGACGAGCGCCTGTACGGCGTCGAGGTCTCCGGGGTCCAGGAGGTGCTGCGCGGCCTGCCGCGCACCCGCGTCCCGCTCGCGCCGCCCGCGATGGCCGGCCTGATCAACCTGCGCGGCCAGGTGCTGCCGGCCGTCGACCTGCGGGTGCAGCTCCAGCTGCCGTCCCGCGTCGGCGACGACGAGCCGATGCTCGTCGTCGTGCGCGTCGGCGGCGAGCCGCTCGCCCTGCTCGTCGACTCGATCGGTGCCGTCGTCGACGTCGAGCAGGACCAGTTCGAGCCGCCGCCGGACACCCTGGTCGGTCCCGTCCGGGAGATCGTCGTCGGCGCCTACAAGCTCCCCGACCGCCTCCTGCTCTCCCTCGACGTCGACCGCGCCGTCGCGGCCTGACCCCCCACCCCACCCCCCACCCGAAAAGACACCTGCCATGAAGAAGATCCGCTGGACCGTGGGCCGCCGCATCGCGGTCATCACGGCGATCGGCTCCCTCACGACCGCGACCGTCGGCGTCCTCGCGCTCACGACCGCCGGCCAGAGCGCGGAGGCCGCGCACCGCGCCATCGCCCACAGCGAGGCCGCCGAGCTCACCCGCGCCCTCGACACCCGTTCCAGCGAGCTGAAGGTCACCGCCTACCGCGCAGTGACCGAGGGGGACCCCGAGGCGCTGCTCGCCGACATCACCGAGGACGAGGCCACCGTCGACGAGCTGCTCGCCGAGCTCGCGTCGCTCGACCTGCACGAGGACGACCAGCAGCGCATCGCCGCCCTGGGTGGCACGTTCGACACCTACACGGCAGCGCTCGAGACCTTCGTCACCGACGCCGTGGAGGACCAGGAGGCCACCCGCGAGCGGGCGGTCGAGATCCAGGAGGCCAACCAGGTCGTCGACGAGCAGCTCGGCGAGGCCGTCGACACGTTCTCGGCCGACGCCGACCTGTACGAGGAGGAGGTGGTCGCGGTCGAGCAGCGTTCGACCGTCATCACCCTCGCGGCGCTCGTGCTCGCGCTCGTGGTGTCGGTCGTCGCCTCGATGCTGATCACCCGCAGCCTGGTCAAGCCGCTGCAGCAGGCCGTCCAGGCCGTCGAGCGGTTCGCCCAGGGCGAGCTGACCCACCGCCTGCCGGAGACGGCCACCGGGTGCACCGGCGACCTGCAGCAGGCGTTCAACCGGGCCGTCGACGCCACCCACAAGATCGTGCTGTCGATCGCCGAGTCGTCCGACGCCGTCGCCGCCTCGTCGGAGGAGCTCTCCGCGTCGTCGCAGCAGATCGCCGCGGGCGCGGAGGAGACCGCGGTGCAGGCCGGCGTCGTCTCGGCCGCCGCCGACGAGGTCTCGCGCAACGTGCAGACCGTCGCCGCCGGCTCCGAGCAGATGGGTGCCTCGATCCGCGAGATCGCCCACTCCGCCAACGAGGCGGCCCGCGTGGCGCAGCAGGCCGTCGAGGTGGTCGCCACCACCAACGACACCGTCGCCAAGCTCGGGACGTCGTCGGCCGAGATCGGCTCGGTCATCAAGGTCATCACCTCGATCGCCGAGCAGACCAACCTGCTGGCGCTGAACGCCACGATCGAGGCCGCCCGCGCCGGCGAGGCCGGCAAGGGCTTCGCGGTGGTCGCCAACGAGGTCAAGGAGCTCGCGCAGGAGACCGCACGCGCCACCGAGGACATCGCCCGACGGGTCGAGGCCATCCAGGCCGACACCGGCGGCGCGGTCACGGCGATCGACGAGATCTCCTCGATCATCACCTCGATCAACGACTACCAGCTGACCATCGCCTCGGCGGTGGAGGAGCAGACCGCCACCACCAACGAGATGGCGCGCAACGTCACCGAGGCCGCCACCGGCTCCGGCGAGATCGCCACCAACATCACCGGGGTCTCGGCGGCGGCGAGCTCGACCACCCAGGCCCTGGCCCAGACGCAGTCGGCGGTCGACGAGCTCGCCCGCATGGCCGGCGACCTGCGCACCGCGGTGAGCAGCTTCCGGTACTGACCACGGGGCCTCGACGGGTCCGTCCGCGCGCACCGGCTGGTCCGGGTGGGTGACCACCCCGGGCCGGCCGGTTCGCGCGTCCCGGTGGTCTCGTCCCGGTCCGCTGGACGACGTCGCCGCGGTGGGTGATGCTCGCCGGGAGGGCGCCCGTCCGGGCGTCGCGCCGACGGGAGGTGCCGACCGTGCCGTACACGCTGGTCAGCTCCCCCGCGCTGGCCTTCGACCTGGTCCGGCTCCCCGAGGGGCCGGCCGCGGCCGGCGTCCTGCGGGTGGCCCTGCAGGCCGGCGCCGAGCAGGTCGCGCTCCTGTCGGGCCGCCACCCCGGACCGCACCGGGCGAGCCGCTGGGACCGGCTGGTCGCCGTCCCGCACGCGACCGCGTCCGGGACGATCCACCTCGCGGCCCCCGCGGTGGCCGCGGCCGCCGCGGGCGACACGGCGTCGTCGACCGTCCTGCGGTCGCGTCTCGAGGCGGCGCCCCTCGGGCACCTCGAGGCCCTCGACCGGTTCGTCCGCCACGAGGCGCTCGAGTCCACCTGGATCAGCAGCGGCGACCTGGCCGTGCAGGACCCCGACGGGTCGCGGGCGGCCGACGTCCTGGCTGACGCCGTCGCAGCCGCCTACTGCGCCGCGACGCTCGGAACCGCTGAGCGCGAGGCGCTCTCGGCTCCGTTCCGCGCGGCGCGCACGGTGCCCGACCCGTCCTGCGGCCACGGTCCCGCCGACGCGCTGCTCGCCCGCCTGGGTGCGGCCGACCCCGCCGCCCGCGCCGCCTGGCGGGCGGCCTCCCGCGCCCGCCTCGCCGACCCCGCGGGGTGGGCGGCGGGCATGCACGAGGCCACCTGGGCGCTCACCCTGTCCGGCCGGCTCCGGCTGGCCGCGGACGCCCAGCTGGCCGCGGTCGGCGCGTTCCGTCGCAGCGGCCTCACCGCGGGCGACGCCGCCCAGGGCGTCTGGAACGCCGTCGGCGGCGCGCTGCACGCGACCCTCGTCGCCGACCTCGTCGAGCCCGGCTCCGTCGCGCTCCTGACTGCCCCGCTCCGTGCCCTCGACGAGGCGGAACCACCCGGGCCGCAGCGGGACTGACCACCGCCAGATCGGGCGGTGCCGGACGTTCAGGTCGACCCCGCGTGTGCCGATGCAGTCCAGGTCGGTCACCGGGACCGATCCACGGACGGAGGACGCACCACGATGGCCGCGATCAGGGTGCTCGTGGTCGACGACTCCGTCGTCGTCCGCCGGCTCGTGTCCGACGTCCTCGGCCAGGACGCCGCCATCGAGGTGGTCGGCACCGCCGTCAACGGCCGCGCCGCCCTCGCCAAGGTCGAGCAGCTGCGTCCCGACCTGATCACGATGGACATCGAGATGCCCGAGCTCGACGGCGTCTCGGCCGTCCGCGAGCTGCGCCGACAGGGCGACCGCACACCGATCATCATGTTCAGCACGCTGACCGAGCGCGGCGCCGTGGCGACCCTCGACGCGCTGTCGGCCGGCGCCAGCGACTACGTCACCAAGCCCGCCAACGTCGGCAGCGTGAGCCAGTCGATGGAGCAGGTGCGCTCCTCGCTGGTCCCGAAGATCCTCGCGCTCGTCCCGCGCGCCGGCCTCGCCCGCGTGCCCGCTCCGCGGGTCGGCACCCCCGCCCCCGCCCCGGCCGCCCCCGTCGCCGAGCGCGCCGCCGCGCCGGTGCAGCTCGCTCCGCGTCGCCGTCCGGCGGGCGGCTACGACCTGCTCGTCGTCGGCTGCTCCACCGGCGGGCCCGAGGCGCTGTCGACCTTCCTGCAGTCGCTGCCGCCGCTGCACGTGCCGGTCGCCGTCGTCCAGCACATGCCCGCCGTCTTCACCCGGCAGTTCGCCGCCCGGCTCGACCGGCAGCTGTCGTTCCGCGTCAGCGAGGCGACCGACGGGCAGGTGCTGTCCGCGGGTGACGTCGTGATCGCCGCCGGCGACCACCACCTCGAGCTGCGCCGGGTCGGCGGCCGGCTCGTCGCGCGCCTCACCCAGGAGGCGCCCGAGAACTACTGCCGCCCCGCCGTCGACGTGCTGTTCCGCACCGCCGTCGCCGCCCAGGGCGCCGGCGTGCTCGCCGTCGTCCTCACCGGCATGGGCCAGGACGGGTGCGCGGGCGCCCGCCAGGTCGTCGACGCGGGCGGCAGCGTCGTGGTGCAGGACCGCGAGACGTCGGTGGTGTGGGGCATGCCCGGTGCGGTCGCGACCGCCGGTCTCGCCGAGGAGGTGCTGCCGCTCGCCGGGCTCGGCCCGGCGGTGGCCGCCCGGCTGGCCCCGACCCGCGACGCGCTGCGCGTGGGGGGCATGACGTGACCATCGCCCCCGAGGCCTTCGTCTACGTGCGCGACCTGGTGCGTCGCGAGAGCGCCATCGTGCTCGACACCGGCAAGGAGTACCTCGTCGAGTCCCGGCTCATCCCGCTCGCGCGGCAGGCGGGCTCGGCCGACGTCAACGCCTTCGTCGCGGGCCTGCGCCGGCGCGCCACCCCGCAGGCGACCCGTGCCGTCGTCGAGGCGCTCACCACCAACGAGACGTCGTGGTTCCGCGACGGCGACCCGTTCTCGACGCTGCGCACCGTCGTCCTGCCGGACCTCGCGACGCGCAGACCCGCTCGGCAGCTGCGGATCTGGTCGGCCGCGTGCTCGAGCGGGCAGGAGCCGTACAGCATCGCGATCAGCACCGCCGAGACGCCCGCCGTGGCCGGCTGGCGCACGGAGGTGCTCGGCACCGACCTGTCCGAGGAGATGGTGGCGCGGGCCCGCGAGGGCCGGTACACCCAGCTCGAGGTGAACCGCGGGCTGCCGGCCACCTCGCTCGTCCGCCACTTCGAGCGCGACGGCGCCCACTGGCGCATCGCCCCCGCCCTCGCGTCGGCGGTGACCTTCCGCCCGCTGAACCTGGTGCGCCCGTTCCCGCCGCTGGGGCGGTTCGACGTGGTGTTCCTGCGCAACGTGCTCATCTACTTCGACGTCGCGACCAAGCGCGACATCCTGCGCCGCGTGCGCCAGGTGATGGCTCCCGACGGCTACCTGTTCCTGGGTGCCGCCGAGATGACGATGGGCGTCGACGACGCCTGGGAACGGCTCCCGGCCGGCCGGTCGTCGGTCTACCGGATCAGAGAGGAGGACCGGTGATGAAGGCACTGGTCGTGGACGACTCGCGGGTGATGCGCCGCATCGTGATCCGCACGCTCGACGAGCTCGGGTACGAGTGCGTCGAGGCCGGCGACGGGCAGGAGGCGCTCGACCGCCTCGCCGAGGGCTTCGTGCCCGACCTGGCCTGCGTCGACTGGAACATGCCCGTCATGGACGGGCTGACCTTCGTCACCTCCGTGCGCGCCGAGCCGCGGTGGCGGTCGATCACGCTGATGATGGTCACGACCGAGAGCGAGCACTCCCAGATCGTCCGGGCCCTGGCCGCGGGCGCGCACGAGTACCTGATCAAGCCGTTCACGTCGGACGCGCTGCGCGACAAGCTCGACCTGCTCGGGCTGCTGCCGCTGGAGGTGCCGTCGTGAGCGCGGTCGACGAGCTCACCGTGCAGGCGGTGCTCGAGCAGGTCTGGGAGTCGCTGCTCGGCGAGCCGCTGCTGCCGTGGACCGACGACGTCGACGTCCCGGGCGCGGTGCGCGCGGAGGTCACCCTCTCCGGCGACTGGGCCGGCCGCGTCCTGCTGGCCTGCGACCCGCCGACGGCGGCCTCGCTCGCGCGCACCATGCTCGGCGCCCGCGACGGCGACCCCGTCCCGGACGAGGACGTGCGCGATGCCGTCGGCGAGCTGGCCAACGTGGTGGGCGGCAACGTCAAGGGCATGCTGCCCGGCACCACAGCACTCGGCCTCCCCCGGGTCGAGACCATCGCCGCCGCAACCGATCCCGTCGACCCGGTCGACGACGCCTCCACCGTCCGGCAGGTCGTGCGCTGGCACGGCGCCCCGGTCGTGGTCGACGTCACCGTCCAGCCCGCCCCCGTCCTCGCCGAGACCCCCGCGTAGGAACCGACCACGACCGCACGTCCTCCTGCAGCTCCACCCCGCACCACCCTCCTGCACGCACCACCCCGCACCGAAGGACACAACACCACCATGGACATCGTGATCGCCGACGACAGCCGCGTGATGCGGCAGATCGTGCTGCGCACCCTGCGGCAGGCCGGTTTCGACCACCACACCTACGTCGAGGCGGTCGACGGCGCCGACGCCCTCGAGAAGGTCGGCCAGGTCCAGCCGCAGCTCGTGCTCTCCGACTGGAACATGCCGAACATGACCGGGATCGAGCTGCTCGAGGCGCTGCGCGCGAACGGCAACACCGTGCCGTTCGGCTTCGTCACCTCCGAGGGCTCCCCCGAGATGCGCGCCACCGCCGAGGCGGCCGGCGCGGAGTTCCTCATCGCCAAGCCGTTCACGCCCGAGGCCTTCGAGCAGGCCCTCGGCGGGATGCTGGGGTGACGACGTGAACCAGCTTCCTGACCGCAAGCAGGTGCGGGACCTGTTCGAGGGCCTGCTCGGGCGCGACGTGGCCATCTCCGACGGCTCCCCCGTCGAGCCCGGCGCCGCGCTCGGCCCGCTCGTGGGCGTGTACGTCGACGACCAGACGACGCTGTCGGCCGTGGTGCTCATGGAGTTCCGGCTCGCCGCCTACGTGGGTGCGGCGCTCGGCCTGGTGCCCAAGGGCGGCGCGGAGGCCGCGGTCGAGGACCGCGAGCTGCCGCCGATGCTCGCCGAGAACGCGGCCGAGGTGCTGAACGTGCTGGCGGCGCCGATCGGCGACGCGAGCGGCGTGCACCAGCGTCTCTACCAGACCGTCGTCCCGGGCGAGGCGATCCCGGGTGACGCCGCCGCCTGGGCGGTCCGGCTCGGCAACCGCACCGACCTCGTCCTCGACGTGAAGTCCTACGGCGCGGGCACGCTGTCGATCGTCTCGGCGCTGGTGGACCCGTCGTGACCAGTCTGTGGCCCCTGCACCAGGTCGACGACGGCGTCGCGCTGTCGACGCGGATCGGCCGTCAGCAGATCGTCGACACCACCGGGCGCCAGGTCGCGAGCGAGCTGCTGTTCCGCGGGCGGGACGCCGAGACGTCCGGCCTGGTGTCGGCGTGGGACGCGGTGCGCGACGAGGCGATGACCGCCGAGCTGCGCCGCGCCGCCGCCGACCAGGCGACCTCGCACGTCATCGTGTCGACCTTCGGCGACTTCGGCCTCGACCGGCTCAGCGCCGGCCTGCCGCTGTTCCTCAACGTGACGCGCTCGTTCCTCGACGGCACGTACCCGCTGCCGTTCGACGCGCAGCACATCGTGCTCGAGGTGCTCGAGGACGTCGACGTCGACGACGCGGTCGTCGAGGGCGTCGCCCGCCTGCGCGAGCAGGGGTTCGCGATCGCGCTGGACGACTACCAGGACAAGCCGGGGCGCGAGCGCCTCCTGCCCTACGTCGACATCGTGAAGATCGACGTGCTCGACCCGGGCACCGACGTCGAGGCCGTCGCCGCCGCGGTGCGCGAGGCCGCGCCGCACGTCCAGCTGCTGGCCGAGCGGGTCGAGACCGAGCAGCAGCACCGCCGCTGCCTCGACGCCGGCTTCGAGCTGTTCCAGGGCTACCTGTTCGCGCACCCGCAGGTCCTGGAGTCGACGCAGCTGTCGCCCAACCAGGTGTCCTGCGTGCGCCTGCTGCAGCTGCTCAGCGACCCCGAGACGGGCGCGGACGAGCTGGAGCGGGTCGTCGCGTCCGACCCGGGCATGGCCGTGCGCGTGCTGCGCACCGCCAACTCGGCCGCCACCGGCAGCCGTCGGGCCATCTCGTCGCTGAAGCAGGCGCTGGTGCTGCTCGGCCCGCGCACGCTGCAGTCGTGGGTGGTCCTCGCCGTCCTCGGCGGCGGCACCGCCACCGAGCCGGCCGACCGGCTGGCGACCGTGCTGACCCGCGCGGAGGCCTGCCAGGCCGTCGCCGCCCGCACGGGCCGCGACGCCGCCGCGGCGTACACGCTCGGGCTCATCTCCGGCGTCGCCGAGGTGCTGCGCGTCCCCGCCGGCCAGATGGCCGAGGACGCCGGGCTCCCGGACGACGTCGTGGACGCGCTCGTGGAGGGCGCCGGCGACCTCGGGCCCGTGCTGCGCACCGTGCGCGGGCACGAGCTCGACCTGCCGGACGCCGCGGAGGGCTCGGGGCTCGACCCGCTGACGCTGTCGAACCTCTACCTCGGCGCCTGGACGCGGGCCCGCGAGGTCGTCGGCTCGCTCCTCGGCACGGCGTGACCGGTGCGGCGTGATCGGTCCGGGGGCCGCCTCAAGGTGGCCCCCGGAACGGCCGAAGCAGAGGGTGTCAGCCAGTCGACGTCAGGTGAGTGAGGACCCGCGCGGATGAACGCCCTCGACCTCAGGGGCAGCCAGAAGGCCGCCGTCCTGCTGGTGCACCTCGGCAAGGAGGCGGCCAGCCGCATCCTGTCGACGATGACCGAGACCGAGGTCGAGGAGATCACCGCCGAGATCGTCAAGCTCGGCTCGCTCGACCCCGAGCTGGCCGACGGCGTGCTGGCCGAGTTCCAGCAGGAGGCCTCGGCCATCGGGCGGGCCCCCGGCCGCGGTGGCGTCGACTTCGCCCGCGAGGCGCTGGAGGGCACGCTCGGCTCGGTGCGGGCCGACACCCTCATCGACAAGGTGTCGAGCGGCCCGGGCCGGATCCCGTTCTCGTTCCTGCGCGAGGCCGACCCCCGCCAGCTGCACAACTTCCTCGCCGAGGAGCACCCGCAGACCATCGCCGTCGTGCTGGCGCACCTGCGCGCCGAGCAGGCCTCGATGGTGCTGGCCGGCCTCGAGCCCGAGCTGGCCGCCGACGTGGCCCGGCGCATCGCCCTGATCGACCGGCCGTCCGCCGAGGCCGTGCGGAGCCTGTCCGAGGTCATGCACCGCCGCACGTCGTCGGTGCTGTCGATCCCCGTGCCCGAGTCGTCGGTCGGCGGCCTCGAGCCGCTCGTCGAGATCATCAACCGCACCGACCCCGGCACCGAGAAGCTGCTCCTCGAGGGCCTGGAGGGCCTCGACCAGGCGCTCGCCGAGGACGTCCGCAGCCGGATGTTCGTGTTCGAGGACATCCTCGGCCTCGAGGACCGCGCGATGCAGACCGTGCTGCGCCAGATCGAGGCGAGCATGCTCGCCAAGGCCCTCAAGGGCGCCTCCGAGCCGGTCAGCGCCAAGGTGCTCGGCAACATCTCCGAGCGGGCGCGCGAGAACCTCACCGAGGAGATCGAGCTGCTCGGCCGCGTGCGCGTCACCGAGGTCGAGGAGGCGCGCGGCGCCATCGTCGCGGTGCTGCGGCAGATGGAGGCCGCGGGCGAGATCGTGCTGCGCCGTTCGAACGACGAGGACGAGTACGTCGGCTGAGCCGCTCCCTCAGGGGCGGACGGCCGCACGGGCGTCCTCGAGCACGGCCCGCAGCGGCACGGGGACGCGGTCGAGCGGCACCTGCTCCGCGAGCGCCGCCGCGAACGCGGACTTGCGCCCGGACGTGGTGCCGGCGAACCGGTGCAGCTGGTCGTGCAGCGGGCGCCCGCGCTGGGCGGGCTGGTCGCGGAACGTGCGCAGCCGCGGCGCCAGCCCGAGACCTCCCAGCACCTCGACGACGCCCGCGGTGCCGACGGCCCGGATCAGCTCGTCCTCGAGGTCGTCGACGCACACGTGGAAGCCGTTGCGGGCCAGCGCCTCCCGCGTCGTCGCCTCGATCCCGACGCGGCGCAGCGCCCCCACGACGAACCGCACCTCAGGTGCGTCGCAGAGGCCGACCACCGCCGGTGCGGACGGGTCGGCGGTCAGGGCCACGAGGTGCCGGGCGACGTTGGTGACGCCGTCGATGGCGACGACCTCGAGGCCGGCGTGGTCGAGCCCGAGCCGCGGCGCCAGCACGCGCAGCGCTGCGGCGTCGCTGCGGCCCTCGACCAGCACGACGCCCCGCACCGCCGTGGTCACGGCACGACTGTCGCAGCGTCAGCCCTGCGGCGACAACGACTTCTGCTCGTCCTGTTCACGGGGGCCGCGCAGCTGCGCCTCGAGCTGCTCGGCCTCGGCCCCGCCGACCGCCTCGCCGCGGGCCACCAGGCCGGCGACGTCCGAGAGCGGGATCTGCTTGAGCGCCAGCGACAGCAGGAAGGCGATGCTGATGAACGGCAGCAGGTACCAGAACACCGGGGCGAGGGCGTCGGCGTAGGCGGTGACGACGCCCTCGCGGACGACGTCCGGTAGCTGGTCGAGCACCTGCGGGTCGATCGTCGCGGTGGCGGTCGCCGCGTCGGTCGCGCTGGCTCCGGCCGCGGTGAAGACGCCCGTGAGGTTCTCGGTGAGCCGGCTCGTGAAGATCGTGCCGAACACCGCCACGCCCAAGGAGGCGCCGACCTCGCGGAAGTAGTTGTTGGTGCTGGTGGCGACGCCGATCGCGTCGGGAGCGACGCTGTTCTGCACGACCAGGACGATGACCTGCATGATCAGGCCGAGGCCCGCGCCGAGGACGAGCAGGAACGCGCACACCAGCCAGATCGGGGTGTCGGCGGACAGGCTCGTCATCATGCCCATCGCCGCCGCCGTCACGACCGTCCCGGCGACCGGGTACGCCTTGTAGCGGCCGGTGCGGGTGATCGCGAGGCCCGAGGCGATCGAGGTGCCCATCAGGCCCACCATCATCGGGAGCATGAGCAGGCCGGACGCGGCCGCCGACGTGCCGGCCGACATCTGCAGGAAGGTGGGCACGAACCCGATCGCCGCGAACATGCCGAGACCGAGCATCAGGCCGATGGCGGTGGCGTTCACGAACACCGGGTTGCGGAAGAGCCCGAGCGGGATGACGGGGTCGGCCGCTCGCGACTCCACGACGACGAACGCGATCACGGCGGCGACGAGACCGGCTGCCCAGGCGAGGGTCTCGGGCGCGGTCCAGCCGTGGTCGGACGAGCCGCCGAAGTCGGTGAAGAAGATGAGGCACGTGGTCGCGACCGAGAGCAGCACGATGCCGAGGACGTCGACGGGCCTGCTCGCCCGCTTGGCCGGCAGGGTCAGGGTGAACCAGGCGACGGCGAACGCGGCCAGGCCGATGGGGACGTTGATCCAGAACGCCCAGTGCCAGGTGAGGTGGTCGACGAAGAAGCCGCCGAGCAGCGGACCAGCCACGGCGGCCAGGCCGAACACGCCGCCGAGCGGGCCGAGGTACTTGCCGCGCTCGTTGGCGGGCACGATGTCGGCGATGATCGCCTGCGACAGGATCATCAGCCCGCCACCGCCCAGCCCCTGCATCGCGCGGAAGCCGACGAACGTCCAGAACTCCTGCGAGAGCGCGGCTCCCAGCGAGGCCAGCGTGAACAGGGCGATCGCCACCAGGAACAGCCGCCGCCGGCCCAGCACGTCACCGAGCTTGCCGTAGACCGGCATCACGATCGTGGTCGCGAGCAGGTAGGCGGTCGTCGTCCAGACCTGGTGCTCGACCCCGCCCAGGTCGCCGACGATCGTGGGCATCGCCGTCGACACGATGGTCTGGTCGAGGCTGGCCAGCAGCATGCCGGCGATGAGCGCGCTGAAGATGATCCAGATGCGTCGCTGCGTGAGCAGCAGCGGCGAGCCGGCCTGGGCGGCGGGCGAGGTCGTGGTCATGGTGGGTCCCGTGGGTGTCGGGCGCGGAGGGCGCCGGGTCAGGAGCCGAGCAGCGCCCGGGCCACCGCGAGGCGGTCGGCGAGGACGTCGGCGAAGGTGGTGGTGAGCGCGGCGTCGGGCTCGGACTCGAGGTACTGGAACGCGCTCGCGCGGGCGAGCGTCCCCACGAGCTGGACGGCGGTGAGGGCCCGCACGTCGTCGTGGACCAGTCCCTCCCGGTGGGTCACCAGGACGACGTCGGCCTGCTCGTCCTCCTGCGCGATCTCGAGCAACCGGGCCAGCACCCGCGGCTCGCGGTCGAGCACCGCGCGCACCTGGGCGACCGTCGCGCGGGTGATGCCGAGCGTCTCCCACCGCGCCGCGTGCAGGGCCACCAGGTCGTCGAGCAGGGCGTCGGGCCGCGGCCCGCGGTCGAGGAACGCCAGGACCGCCTGCTCGTCGCGCCGACGCAGGCACCGCCCGAGGACGGCGTCCTCCTTGGACGCGAAGTAGTTGAAGAAGGTGCGCCGCGAGACACCGGCGGCGTCGCACACCTGCTCGACGGTGAAGCCCGCCAACCCCACCTCGACGGCCAGCGCCCGGGCCGCCGTCGACAGGTCGTCGGCGGTGCGCAGGAGCCGACGCTCGCGCACACTGGTTGCACCATCGATCACGAAGTGCATGTTTGCACGATCGCGACGATCGTGCAAACCCGTCAGCGGCGGCGGACGGCCCGCACCACGACGTCGTGCAGCTCGGCGTCGCCGCCCGGCCGCTCCACCCGCCGGGTCGGTTCGTCGGACGTCACGACGTCCCAGCGGGCGGGGTCGAGCAGCGCCACGACCTCGGCCGCGGTGGCGCTGGCGTGGTCGGGGTGGGCGCCGCGCGCCCGGTGGTGGCCGTGGCCGTGGTGGCTCAGGTCGTCCAGGTGGCTCGGGGCGCCGTGGCGCCCGTGGTCACCGGCGCGGTGACCCACGACGAGCAGCGTGCCGCCGGGCGCGACCCACTCGGCGACCCGGGCGTAGAAGCCGAGCTGCGGCATGGCCGGGTGGGCGTAGTGGGTGGTCACCAGGTCGTGCTCGACCGGCGGCGCCCAGGTCGTGAGATCGGCTCGCACCCAGTCGATCCCGTCAGCGCCACCCTGCGCTCCGCGGGCCGACGCCCGCGCCAGCACCTCGGCGGAGACGTCGACGGCGGTCACCCGCCACCCGTGCGCCGCGAGCCACAGCGCCTCCGCCCCCTCGCCGCACCCGGCGTCGAGGGCGGTGCCCGGCGCGAGGCCGGCGAGCTCGCGCTCCAGGTAGGGGTGGGCCGGTGCCGGCGTCCGGCCCGACGCCTGCTCCCAGTGCGACTCCCAGTAGCCGCGGTCGAACTCGTGGTCCACGTCCCCTCCTCGTCCGCCGGCGGGTCGTCATCCGGCACCCGACCAGGGTGCGCCGAGACCACGCTGCTTGGCAAACGTGCTTGCTGGAACGGCAAGGCGTCTCCGACCTCCGGAGGAGGTCGACTGCCTCCTCGAGCGCGATGCGCCCGTGCGCGACCCCCGCCGACGCTGGGACGGACGCCCCGAGGGCCGACCCGTGGACAGCCCGCGGGACCCGGGGCACGAGGAGCACCCACGATGCACCCCACCACCACCCGCCTGCGCGGCGCCGCCGGAGCGCTCGTCACCGCCGGCGTCCTGCTGGGCACGGTCGCCTGCGCCGCCGCCCCGACGGGCGCCACCCCCGCCGCCGAGGCCGCACCGGCCGCCGTCGCGGCCGAGCCCGGGGCACCCGGCCCTGCCGCGCTGACGCCGACCGACGTGGGCGCGTGGCTCGACGGCGTGCTGCCCACCGCGCTCGAGGAGCACGGCATCGCCGGGGCGGCCGTGTCGGTCGTGCACGACGGCGAGGTCGTCGCCGCCCGCGGCTACGGCTGGGCCGACACCGGGGCCGACGGCGGCGAGCCGGTACCGGTCGACCCGCAGGACACCCTGTTCCGTGTCGGGTCGGTGTCGAAGCTCGCCACCGCGACCGCCGTCCTCCAGCTGGTCGAGCAGGGCCGCGTCGACCTCGACACCGACGTCGAGGAGTACGTCGACGTCGACCTGCGGCGGCGCTTCGACGCACCGATCACGCTGCGCCACCTGCTCACGCACACAGCCGGTTTCGAGGAGCGCGTCCGCGGCCTGATCGGGCCCCCGGGCACACCGGTCGACCTCCGGGCGGCGATGGCCGACGACCCGCCCGAGCAGCTGTACGCCCCCGGCACCGTGCCCGCCTACTCCAACTACGGCAACGCCCTCGCGGGGTACGTCGTCGAGCAGGTCAGCGGGCAGCCCTTCGAGGAGTACGTGCAGGAGCACGTGCTCGACCGCGCCGGCATGACGTCGTCGACCTTCGCCCAGCCGCTGCCCGACCGGCTGGAGCCGCGGATGGCGCGCGGGTACGCCGACTCGTCCTCCGCCGCAGCCCCCTTCGAGGTCGTCGGCACCGCCCCCGCCGGCGCGCTCACCGCGTCCACCACCGACATGGCCGCGTTCGCGCTCGCGCTGCTGGGCGAGCCCGTGACCGGGACGCCGCTGCTCGAGCCCGCGACCCTCGCGCTGATGCAGGAGCCCGCCCTCGACGGCGACGACCTCGGCGCCCTCGCCGCCGGCCAGCGGATGACCCTGGGCTTCTTCGACGAGAGCCGCAACGGCCACCGGGTGCTGGGCCACGGGGGCGACACCAACTGGTTCCACTCGCACCTCCAGGTGTACCCCGACGACCGCACCGGGATCGTGGTGTCGCTCAACAGCTCCGGCACCGGACCCACGTCGTCGCTCGACGTGCGCGACACGCTCGTGCGCCAGTTCGCCGACCGCTACTTCCCCGAGGACGGGGCCGACGGGCCGACGGGCGTGGACGAGGCGACCGCGCGCGAGCACGCCGCCGCCGTCACGGGCAGGTACGCCTCGTCGCGCGCGCTCAGCAGCACGTTCCTGTCGGTCGTGGGTCTCGCCGGCACCACGACGCTCACCGCCCTCGAGGACGGACGCCTCCACGTCGACCCCCACCCGGGCACGGGGAAGCCGGCCGTCCTCACCGAGGTCGAGCCGTGGGTGTGGCGCGAGGTGGGCGGCGGGCGCACGCTGGCGGCGCGGCTGTCGGCGTCGGGCGAGGTCGAGGCGGTCGGTGCGGAGTCGGCGTTCGCGCTGCTGCCCCTCACCACCACCCAGCGGCTCGGCGTGCCCGTGCTGGTGGGCGCCGTCGCGGTCATGGTGCTGACGGTGCTCGGGTGGCTGGTCGTCGGCCCGGTGCGGCTGGTCCGCCGGCTGCGAGGCCGCGACGGCACGTCGTCGAAGGCGCGGGGCTCGCGCGCCGATCGCGCCGTCACCGGTCTGACCGCGGCGGGCACGGTCGCCGCCGTCGTCGCGGTCGCGGGCTGGGCGGCTGCGGTCACGACCGTGATGGGTCTGCAGGAGGTGCCGGCCGGGGTGCTGCGCGGGCTGCAGGGCCTGCTGGTGGTCGGACTGCTCGCCCTCGCACCGGCGGCCGTCCGCCTGGTGCAGCGGGCGCGGCGCCGGGCGGGCGCGCTCGCGGTCACCCGCAGCGCGGGCCTGGTCCTCGCGCTGGCCGCGCTCACCTGGTTCGCCGTCGAGTTCCGGCTGCTGGCACCGGACCTGTCGTACTGACCGGCCGGGCGCCGGTGGCCGCGCGGCCGCCGGCACCCGGCGTGACCTGGCATCCTGGCGGCGGCCCGCGGCCGTCCCGCCCCGACGAGGGAGCACGTCATCGAGACCGCACCCGCACCGGCACCCGACCCGGGGGCGCCGCCGCACCCGACCTGGTGGAGCCGCGTCGACCGCGCCCTCGACCGCGCCGGCCTGCGCGGCACCACCGCCCGCGACGCGGCGCTGGCGGTGGTCGTCGCGCTTGCGACGGCCGTCGGGGTGCTCGTCCTGCTGCACCTCGGTCGCGACGAGCCGGGTCTGGGACCGCAGGAGCTCCCCCGCGCCCCCGTGCTCGCCCTGACCTCGATGCAGGCGCTCGTCCTCGCGGTGCGCCGCACCCGGCCGCTCGCGTGCCTGGCGGTGGTGGTCGCCTGCCAGCTCGCCCTGACCGCGCTCGTGCCGCCGGACGCGTCGGTGCGGCTCGCCGCTCCGGCCGTCGCGGCCTACACGCTGGGGACGCTGCTGCCCGGCCGCGCGTCCGCGTGGGCCGTGGCGACGGCCGTCCTGGCGGAGGCCGGCGGCTCGGTGCTGCTGCGGGCGACCGACGGGGTGGACCCGTGGCTGCCGGAGCTGGCCGACGGCGGCGCGGCGCTGCTGGTCTACGGCGGTGGCGCGCTCGTCGGTGGCTACGTCGGCACCCGGCGGCGCTACGTCGTGCTGCTGCGTCGCCGGGCCGAGGACCTGCAGGACGCCCAGCGGGCCCGGGTGCGCGCGGCGATCTCGGCCGAGCGCACCCGGATGGCCCGCGAGCTGCACGACATCGCCGCGCACCACCTGTCAGGTGTGGTCGTCCAGGCCGCCGCGGTCGAGCGGCTCATCGGCCGCGACCCGCAGGCGGCGCTCGAGGGCACCCGCTGGATCCGGTCGCAGGGACGGGCCACGCTCGAGGACCTGCGCCTGCTCGTCGGGGTGCTGCGCGAGCCGCCGGGGTCGGACGCCGCCGGCGGTGCGGACGACCCGGGTGCGCCGGTGCCCGGGCTCGACGTGCTGCACGAGCTCGTCGACGTGGCAAGGGGTCTCGGCGCCGAGGTCGACCTCGACGTGCCCGCGACGCCCCTCGGGCTCCCGCCGGTCGCGGACGTCGCCCTCTACCGCGTCGCCCAGGAGGCGCTGTCGAACGCCCGCCAGCACGCCCCGGGGGCACCGGTGCGGGTGCGGCTGTCGCGCGACGACGACCGGGTCGAGCTCGTGGTCGAGAACGGGGCGCCGCGCACCGCGGCGCCGGACGTGGCCGCAGGTGGTGGCGCCGGCCTGGTCGGGATGCGCGAGCGGACGCAGCTGGTCGGTGCGACGCTCGCGACCGGCCCGACGGCCGACGGCGGGTGGCGGGTGCGCGCGGTGCTGCCGCACCGGGACGACGACGCGGGAGGACGACGGTGACGACGAGGGTGCTGCTGGTCGACGACCAGGCGGTGGTGCGGGCGGGGTTCCGGGTGCTCCTCGAGGACGCGGGCGACCTCGAGGTCGTGGGCGAGGCCTCGACCGGGCCGCAGGCGGTGACCCAGGCGCGGCTGCTGCGTCCCGACGTCGTGTGCATGGACGTGCGGATGCCGGGCGGCGACGGCCTGGCGGCGACCCGCGCGATCGTGCAGGAGGGCGGTGACGAGGCGCCCGCCGTGCTGGTCGTGACGACCTTCGACCTCGACGAGTACGTCTTCGGCGCGCTCGAGGCGGGAGCGAGCGGCTTCGTGCTCAAGGACTGCGAGCCGGACGACCTCGTCGACGCCGTCCGCCGGCTCGCCGCCGGCGAGGGTCTGCTGGCGCAGGCGGTCACGCGCCGGGTGATCCGCGAGTTCGCGCGCCGCGGGGCGGGGCCCACCCCCGACACCGAGGGCCTGGAGCGGTTGACGGCGCGCGAGGCCGAGATCGTGCGGCTGCTGGCCGACGGCCTGTCGAACGCCGAGATCGCCGCCGAGCTCGTGGTCGAGACCAGCACCGTGAAGTCGCACCTCGGGCGGGCGATGGCCAAGCTCGGGGTGCGCGACCGGGTGCAGGCCGTGGTCTGGGCGCACCGCTCGGGCCTCGTCGACCCCTGAGCCACCTGATCACGCTCGGTCACCGGGCGTGACCCACCGTCATGAGTCGGCAGCTGCAATGGATTGCACGGCACCCGATCGGCGCACACGTGGCTCAAGGTGGGCACCGTACGCTCCGACCACTCCTGACGTGACCACCATCGTCCTCGCCCGCGACGCCGCTCGCCGCCAGTCGCGCCCGCTCGCCGCCAGCGCCCTCGCCGTGGCCCTGCTCGCGGTGCTGCTCGTCGCCCTGCCGGGCGCGCGCCCCGCCGACGCCGCGATCACCACCCCGTTCCAGCAGGCGTTCTCGGTGAACACCAACGGGTCGATCCAGGTCCGCGGCAACACGCTGCTCACCTGCGCCACCGGCGCCACCGGCTGCGCCGCCGCGCGCACGTGGGTCTCGCCCGGCGGGCCGTCGAACGCTGCCGACGCCAACGGCACCAACCTGAACAACAACCAGTTCAGCGCCGCGTACGTCGACGTCGACGCCGATGCCGGCACCTTCAACTCCTCGACCGCGCGCGTGGACGTGCCGGCCGGCGGCAACGTGCTCTACGCCGCCCTGGTGTGGGGCGCCGGCACGGCCGCGCCGACCCCGGCGGAGCGCAACCAGGTGCGGCTCCACGCGCCGGGGACCGCGGGGTACACCACCGTCGTGGCCGACGACTTCATGACGCGCCCTGACGGCTCTTTCCAGGGCTACTCCGACGTCACCGAGGAGATCGCGGCAGCCGGCTCGGGCGCGTACACCGTCGCGAACGTGCAGGTCTCGGCCGGCGCCGTCAACCGGCACGCCGGGTGGTCGCTGGTGGTCGTGATGGCCGACCCGGCCGCCCCGGCACGCAACCTCACCGTCTACCGCGGGTTCGGCGACGTCAGCGCCAGCGCCGGCAACCAGACCGTCGACCTGACCGTCGACGGCTTCATCACCCCGCCCTCCGGTCCGGTGCGCACCGAGCTCGGCATGGTGTCGTACGAGGGTGACGCGGGCTCGGTCGGCGACCAGCTGCTGCTCAAGGCCGGCGCCCCGACGTCCCCGACGGCGTTCACGAACGTCGCGGACGCCCGCAACGCCCGCAACAACGTCTTCAACTCCAGCCTGACCGAGCGCGGCGTCGAGACGCCGGGCCGGAACCCGGCGTACGCGAACCAGCTCGGCTTCGACGCCGACGTGCTCGGCGCGGACAACATCCTGCCGAACAGCGCGACCAGCGCGACGATCCGGCTCACGACCGACAGCGAGACCTACTACCCGGGCGTGGTCACCTTCGCGACCGAGCTGTACGACCCCACGCTGCTCGGCTCGAAGCAGGTCACGAACGTGACCGACGGCTCCACGGCCGGCACCGCCACGTCGGCCGACCCGGGCGACGTGCTCGAGTACACCGTCCCGGCGGAGAACATCGGCCTCGACACCGCCTCGGACTCCACGTTCTTCGACGCCGTGCCGGTCGGCACGACGTACGTGCCCGGCTCGCTGAGCGTCGACGGCGTCGCCGTGACCGACCAGCCCGGTGACGACACCGGCGAGTTCGTCGCCGACGCCAACCAGGGCCACGTGGTGGCGCGCCTCGGCGCCGGTGCCACCACCGCCGAGGGCGGGTCGATCCCGGCCGACGGCGGCGCCACCAAGCACACCGTGCGGTTCCGGGTCCGCGTCGACGCCGACGCCCAGGGCCAGGACCTCACGAACGTCGCTGCCTACACCTACCGCGGCCAGACCACCGGCGCGGCGCAGTCGACCGCGAGCAACTCGGTCGTCGGCACCGTCCCGTCCGACCCGTCGGCCAACAACGAGCCGTCCGCGCCCTCGTACATCCGCACCCTGCGGCCCACCCCGGGAGCCGGCTCGCTGGTGCTCGACGTGCTGGCCGCCTCGACCGACCCCGACAGCGACACCCTGACGCTGCTCGGCGCCACCGACGGCGCCGGCGGCTCCGTCGTCCAGGACGCCCAGGGCCGTCTCGTCTACACGCCTCGCCCGGACTTCGCCGGCCGCGACGCGTTCACCTACACGATCTCGGACGGCAACGGCGGCACCTCGACCGCCGTGGTGCGGGTCGACGTGGTCAACGACGCGCCGACGGCCGACGACGAGACCGCCTCCACCCCGGCCGGTTCGCCGGTCGCGGTCGACGTGCTCGCCGGCGACACCGACGCCAACGGCGACGCGCTGACGGTGAAGTCGTACCCGTCCGCCACCGCGAACGGCACCGTGGTGCAGCTGCCGGACGGCCGCCTGCAGTACACGCCGAACCCGGGCTTCCGTGGGACGGACTCGTTCGAGTACGTGGTGCAGGACACCCGCGGCGGCACCGACACCGGCCTGGTCACCATCACCGTGACGAACCGCGCGCCGGACGCCGTCGACGACGCGGTCGTCGTGCAGCAGGGCACCACCCCGGTGCCGCTCGCGGTGCGCGGCAACGACTCCGACCCGGACGGCGACGTCACCACCGTGTCGTCGTACACCCAGCCGGGCAGCGGCAGCGTGGTGCTGGCCGCGAACGGCACCGGCAGCTGGACGCCGCCCGCCGGCTTCGTCGGCACGACGACGTTCACGTACACGCTGACCGACGGCAGCGCCACGGACACCGCGACCGTCACGCTGACGGTCAACGGCCCGCCCGTCGCCGCCACGAGCAGCGCCACGACCGCCACGAACACTTCGCGCCAGATCGACCTGCTCGCGGGCTCGTCCGACCCCAACGGCGACACCGTGACCGTCGCGTCGGTGACCCAGCCGGCGGTCGGCTCGGTCGTCCTCGGCGCTGGCGGCGTGGCCACGTACACCCCGCCGACCGGGTTCACCGGCACCACGACGTTCGACTACGTCCTCACCGACGGGCGCGGGGGGAGCACCACCCGCACGGTCACCGTCACGGTCACCAACGCGGCGCCCGTCGCGGCGGACCTGACCGCCACCACCGCCACCGACGCGGCCGCGGAGGTCGACGTGCTGGCGCACGCGAGCGACCTGAACAACCAGCCCACCCCGACGCAGACGCTCACGGTGGTGCCGGTCTCGGCCACCGCCGGCGCGACGCTCTCGGTGAACGCGGACGGCGAGCTGGTGATCTCGCCGGCCACCGGCTTCAAGGGCACCGTGGTCGCGACCTACCGCGTCAGCGACGGCACCGACGAGAGCGCCGACGCCACTGTCACGCTCACCGTCGCGAACGGCGCGCCCGTCGCCGTCGCGGACGGCCCGGTCTCCACGCCGACGTCGACCTCGGTGCTGGTCGACGTGCTGGACGGCGACAGCGACCCGAACGGCGACACCCTCACGCTCACCGGTGTGCTCGGCACCCCGGTGGACGGCGACGGCACCACGAGCGGCACGGTCGTCGTCGAGGACGGCGAGGTGCGCTACACCCCGCCGACCGGCTGGGCCGGCACCGTGACGTTCACCTACGAGGTGACCGACGGGACGTCCACCTCGACCGGCACCGTCACGGTGGTCGTCGAGAACGCCGCGCCGGTCGCCGCCGACCTCACCACGTCCACCGGGACCGACCAGCCCGTCACCGTCGACGTCCTGGCCGACGCGACCGACGGCAACGTGCCGGGCTCGGACCAGGAGCTGGTCGTCACCGCGGTGAGCGCCGACAACGGCGCGACCGTCGTCGTCGACGCCGACGGCGCGCTGGTCGTGACGCCGGCCGACGGCTTCACGGGCACGGTCACCGTCACCTACACCGTCTCGGACGGCGCGGGCGGCAGCGACCAGGGCACCGTCACCGTCACGGTCCTGAACGCCGCGCCGGTCGTCACGACGGCCGCGACGGCGACCACGCCCACCGACGTGGGGGTGCTGGTCGACGTGCTCGCCGGCGTCGAGGACGCCAACGGCGACACGCTGTCGATCGGGACGCTCGGCGCCCCCGTCGACGCCGACGGCGTGGTGCGCGGCACGGTCGTCGTCGAGGCCGGCCAGGTGCGCTACTCCCCGCCCACCGGCTTCGCCGGCACCGTGACGTTCACCTACGAGGTGGGCGACGGCACCGACACCGTCGTCGCGACCGCGACCGTCACCGTGCTCAACGCGACGCCCGTGACGGCGCCCGACACCGCGACCACGGTCGCCGGCCGCTCGGTCGTGGTCGACGTGCTCGCGAACGACGGCGACCAGAACATCCCCGGCACCACGCAGTCGCTGACGGTCGTGTCGTGGGTCGCCGACAACGGCGCCACCGTCACGGCTGGCCCGAACGGGCAGCTGGTCGTGACGCCCGCCCCCGGTTTCGTCGGGGTCGTCACGGTCACCTACACCGTCGCCGACGGTGCGGGCGGCACGGCGGACGGCACGCTGCGGGTCACCGTCACGGCGGCCGGCGCCGGCGGCGGTGGCACCACCCCGCCGGTCTCGGGCGGCACGGGCGGGACCGGCGCCGGCGCAACGGGTTCTGCCGGGGCGACCGGCGTCACCGCGGCCGCGTCCCGCCTGCCCCGTACCGGTGCCGACGGCGCTGCCGCCCTCGCGGGCGTCGCGCTGACGACCCTGCTGCTCGGCGCCGGCCTGGTGCTGACGGCACGGCGCCGCCGCGCCGGCTGACCTCCGGCTCGACCGACGCCCCGTCCCGCGGACCTCGCGGGGCGGGGCGTCGGCGTACCCTCGCCGGCATGGCGACCGCGGGCGGGAACGGTTCGGGCAAGGTCGATCTCAAGCAGCTCGACTGCTACCGGGCGACCCGGGGCCGCTTCCGGGTGCTCGACGTGCCCGACCTGCGGCACCTCGCGATCCGCGGTCACGGCGACCCCAACGGGCCCGCGTTCGCCACGGCCCTCGCCTCGCTCTACCCGGTCGCGTACGGCGTGAAGTTCGCCAGCAAGCAGCAGCTCGGACGCGACTACGTGGTGATGCCGCTCGAGGGCCTGTGGTGGGCCGACGACATGGACACGTTCACGGCGGCGCGCGACAAGGCGCGCTGGGACTGGCTGCTGCTCACCGTCGTCCCCGACTGGGTCGACGACGCGCTCGTGGCCGATGCCGTCGCCCGGGTGCGCGCGAAGCCGGACGTGCCGGAGCGCCTCGACGACGTCGTGCTCGGCACCCTGTCGGAGGGCCGGTGCGTGCAGACGCTGCACGTGGGGAGCTTCGACGACGAGGCCGAGGTGCTCCGCGAGCTGCACGAGGAGTTCGTCCCCGCGAACGGCCTGCGGCTCACCGGTCGCCACCACGAGATCTACCTGAGCGACCGGCGGCGGGTGGCTCCCGAGAAGCTGCGGACCGTCCTGCGCCAGCCCGTCGAGGTGGTGGCGTGAGCGGCCGTTCCACCGCCGGGCTGGAGGCGGGCGCTGTCGCCGTCGTCACCGGCGCGGCTCGCGGCATCGGCCTGGGCGTGGCGGCAGCGCTGGCCGACCACGGCGTCGCGGTGGCGTGCCTCGACCGGGCGGGCGCCGACACGGGTGCGTTCGAGGACGTGTGCCGGGCCGCCGGCGTCGCGCATCTGGCGCTGGCGGTCGACGTCCGCGACCAGGACGCGGTGCACGATTGCGTGCGCCGCGCAGGCGAGCTCGGCACGGTCCGCTACGGCGTGAACTGCGCGGGCGTCGACGGGCTCGAGCCCGCCGCCGGCATGAGCGCGGACGCCTGGCGCCGCGTCGTCGAGGTCGACCTCGACGGCGTCTTCTTCGCCTGCCAGGCCGAGCACGCCGCGATGCGCGAGCACGGCGGCGCGATCGTGAACATCGCCTCGATGTCCGGGCACGTGGTCAACCGCGGCGTCGACCACGTCGCGTACGGCGCCGCCAAGGCGGGGGTGGTGCACCTGTCCCGCGGCCTCGGCGTCGAGTGGGCCGTCGACGGGGTGCGGGTGAACTCGGTGAGCCCCGGCTACGTCGACACCGAGATGACCCGGCACACCCCGTCCGACCTGCTCCGCTCGTTCGCCGACCAGACGCCGATGGGCCGGCTCGCGACGATCGACGAGGTGGTCGGCCCGGTCCTGTTCCTGCTCGGCCCCGGGGCCGGCTTCGTCACCGCGACCGACCTGCTCGTCGACGGCGGCTTCACGGCCTGGTGACCGGCGGCGGGTCGGTCTCCCAGCGGGCGCGGCGCTCGTCGTCGGTCTGCTCCCACCAGGGCGTACCGCGTTCTCCCAGTGCGACCTTCGCGGCGTGCACGCCGGCACGCGAGCGCGCCTCGTCGTCCGTGCCCTTCGTGCGACCGACCTCGCGGCGCCAGGCCATCAGCGACTTCACGAGCTCCTCGCGGCGGTCGGGCGGGATGTCGGGGTCGCTCGCCCGCCACCTGCGGCCGTCGATGACCAGGTAGCGACCGTCGTCGGTCCGCTCCGGCTCGGTGCCCATACGGGGAGCCTAGGGAGCGGAGCCGGTCGGCGCGACCGCGGCACGGAGCCTGTCCACAGGGGTGCGATCGGATAGCCGGTTGTGCACAGATCACGTTGCAGGACAGGCGTTGTCGGTGGTCGCCCCTAGCATCAGGACATGTCGGTGGGGGCTGCGGGTGACGTGGGTCGAGGTGGTGTGACGGGTGCGGTCGCGGCCGTCACCGCCGGTCTCGACGACCTCGACGCGGCGCCCGTATGGGGTCTGACCGACGCCGAGCTGCACGAGGCGATCGTCGACGTGACCACGCAGGAGGCGCGGCTGGCCGCGCAGAAGGCGAGGCTGCTGCGGGAGTCGGTGTCGCGCGAGGCGCCTGACACCCGCGGCCGCCGGGGTGCTGTCACCAAGGCGGTGCTGACCGATCGGTGCCGGGTGCGGCCCGGTCGTGCGCAGGCCGACCTGGCGAACGCGGCGGTGACGTGCCCGCAGACCGGTGACCTGCGTGGTCTGGGTGGGGCCTGGGCCGCGGGTGCGGTCAGCCGCGAGCACGTCGACGTCGCCCGACGCTGCCTCGACCGCATCCCCCGGCAGGTCGTCCGCGAGCGGCGCGACGAGGTCGACGCCGAGCTGACGACGAGAGCCGGCGCCTGGGACCCGCAGACCGCCGACAAGCTCGCCCAGCACCTGCTCGACAGGCTGCTGCCCGACGGCGCCGACCGGTTCGACGAGCACGCCCACGGACGTCGCCACCTCGGGGTGGTCACCGACTCGACCGGGATGGTGCTGGTCTCGGGTCAGCTCGACGCCGCCGGCGGGCTGACCTTCACCGCGATACTGGACGCGATCGCCGAGCAGGATCGGCACGACCTGCGCGCCGGCGGCGACCCCGATGTCCGCACCCGCGGGCAGCGCCGCGCCGACGCCCTGGTCACCATGGCAGAGCTCGCCGGCGCGCAGCTGCGTCTGCCGCAGCCCGACGGGGTGAAGACGGCGGTGCCGCGGGTCGTGGTGCACGTCGACGCCGACCAGCAGACCGCCACCACCACGACCGGGCAACAGGTCTCGCCCGGCACGCTGGCCCGGCTGGTCTGCGACGCGATCCTCGAGAAGGTGACCCTCTCCAGCGGACGGGTCGTCGCGATGGAGACCCTTGGTCGACTCGCCACCCCGCACCAGCGCGCCGCACTGGCCGCCCGCGACGGCGGCTGCGTGTGGCCCGGCTGCACCGCACCACCGTCGCTCTGCGAGGCCCACCACGTCATCTGGTGGTCCCGCGGGGGCCCCACCACCATCGACAACCTGGCGCTGCTCTGTTCTCGGCACCACACCAGGATCCACGCCCAACCCGAGCACGGGTGGCAGCTACTGGAGCGCGACGGCCGACCCGTGTTCCGACCACCGCACCACCACGGCCACCCACCAGGCACGCTGCTGCGCAACACCTTCCACGACGACGTCCGAGCCGCCCGCGCCACCGGACGGCGCTGGCGCGCGCCCGCGCACGAGCCTCCGTGAGGACGCCGCCGACCCGCCTAGCGGCCGCGAGGTGACGGACGCGGGCGCACCAGCAGGGCCGCGCCGGCGACCGCGAGCGCGGCCGCGACGACCCAGCCGACCAACGTGCCCGCGGGCGGACCGACCACCGCGGCGAGCAGCACGAGCGCGGCCACGCCGAGCGCGGTGCCGAGCTGGGCCGCGGTGTTGACGACGGCACCGGCGGTGCCGGTGAGCTCCTCCGGCACGTCGGTGCCGATCGTCGTCGCGCACACCGACGCGATCCCGAGCCCCGTGCCGCACACCAGCACACCGCCCGACAGCACGACCGGCGAGCCCGGCGCCAGCACCAGCGGAAGGCAACCGAGGGCGACCAGCGCCAGCCCGACCGCGCCCGCGCGACGCGGGCCGACGCGACCGACCCACGACGGCGTGGTCGACGACCCGAGGACCACCCCGAGGCTGAACGGCAGCAGCGCCAGGCCCGCCCCCGCGGCAGACAGGTCGAGCTCGTCCTGCAGGTGCAGGGTCGCGAGCACGCCGATCGAGCTGGTGGTCGCCGTGTTGAGCCACGAGAACGCCGTGCCCGTGCGCAGGTTCGCCGAACGCACCGCCGCCCGCGGGACCAGCGGGTCCCGGGAGCGGCGCTGGTGCGCCACGAGCGCGGCGCCGAGCACCAGGCCCACCACCGCGACCGCGGCGCCGGTGCCGCGCAGCGACGGCTGCTCGGCCGCCGACGCCCCGACGATCACCGCCATCACGGCACCGACGAGCAGGGCGGCGGCCGCGAGGTCGACCCGCACGTCCCGGTCCCGGGTACCCGCCGGCACCAGCAGCCGGACGCCGGCGAGCAGCAGCAGACCGACCGGCACGTTCACCCAGAACACCGCCTGCCAGCCCAGCGTCGTGGTGAGCGCCCCTCCGACCAGGAAGCCCGCGGCACCCGCCGCGGCGCCGCTGGCGCTCCAGGCGGCCAGCGCCCGTCCGCGGCGTGGCTGCAGCGGCGCCGCGTCGAGCAGCAGCCGCAGGGCGGCCGGGACGCACAGCGCGGCCGTCGCGCCCTGCAGCGCCCGCGCGGCGACGAGCTGGACCGCCGAGCCGGACGTCGCGCCGAGCACCCCGGCCAGGCAGAACCCGAGGGTGCCGAGCAGCAGCACCCGCCGGTGGCCGTGGCGGTCGCCCAGCCGTCCGCCGACCACGAGCAGCCCGCCGAAGCACGCGGCGTACGCGGTCGCCAGCACGGGCGTGACCGCCGGGGAGGCGCCGACGCCGGCCAGCATCTGCGGCAGCGCCGTCACCCCGCTGGTGACGCCCAGCACGTCGACGAACTGGATCCCGCACAGCACGGCGACCACGGCCGCGGTGCGGGCTCCAGGTCCGGTGCGCTCGTGGTCCACCCGCTCCACGCTGCCGGTGGTGGCCCGGGCGCGCCAGGCGGGAGACTGGCGCGGTGGGGACGACGACGCCGGTGCTGCACCTGACCGTCGGGCTGCCGGGCGTCGGCAAGACCACGCTGGCGCGCCGGCTCGCCGCGGACCTGCCCGCGGCGCGGCTCACGCCGGACGAGTGGATGGCGCCGCTGTTCGGCGAGTCCGACGCCGGTGGGCGCCGCGACGTGCTGGAGGGCCGGTTCCTGTGGCTCGCGCACGAGACCCTGCGGTGCGGCGCCTCGGTGGTGCTCGACCTCGGGTGCTGGTCGCCCGAGGAGCGCTACGCCGTGCGGGCGGTGGCGGTGCTCGCCGGTGCCGGCTTCGAGCTGCACCACCTCACGCTGCCGGAGGACGAGCGTCGGCGCCGCTGCACCACCCGGTGGCAGGAGACGCCGCACGAGACCTTCGAGATGACCGAGGCCGACCACGACCGGTTCGTCGCCGGGTTCCGCGCACCCGACGACGCCGAGCTCGCGCTCGGTCCGCTGCCCGACCCGCCGGCGCCGTTCCCGACCTGGCCGGCGTGGGCGTCCGACCGGTGGCCGACCCTCCCCCGGCTCGACCGCACCGCCTGAGCCGCAACCGGTCTCAGTCCGACCACGCCGCGACCGCGTCGGCGAGGTCGACGTCGTCGGACGGCGGCAGGTGCGTCGGCCCCGCACCCGCCTCCCGCGGCGCCGCCGCGACCAGCACGCCGTCGTCGGTGCGCCGCAGCACCCCCCGCGCCGCCAGGTGCGGGTGGTCGGGTGCCTCGGCGAGGGTCAGGACGGGCGTCACGCAGGCGTCCGTGCCGCCGAACACCCGCTCCCAGTGCGCGCGCGGGTGCGCGGCGAACCGGTCGCCGAGCACCCGGGCGAGGTCGGGCCAGGCGGACGCGTCGTCGCGGTCGGGCACGTCGTCGGACGCCAGGCCGAGGCCGTCGAGCAGGAGCGCGTAGAAGGCGGGCTCGAGCGACCCGACGGCGACGTACCCGCCGTCGGCGCACCGGTAGGTGCGGTAGAACGGCGCACCGCCGTCGAGCAGGTTGGACGCCCTCCGGTCGCTCCAGCTCCCGGCGCCGTGCAGCGACAGCACCAGCTGCAGCAGGTGGCTCGCGCCGTCGACGATCGCGGCGTCGAGCACGCACCCCTCGCCCGTCCGTCCTCGGCGCAGCAGCGCCGCGAGCACACCCACGACCAGGTAGGCCGACCCGCCGCCGTAGTCGCCGACCAGGTTGAGCGGCGGGACGGGGTCGTCGGCCCCGATCGCGTGCAGGGCCCCGGTGAGACCGAGGTAGTTGAGGTCGTGCCCGGCCGCGCCGGCCCACGGGCCGTCCTGCCCCCAGCCGGTCATCCGCCCGTAGACCAGCCGCGGGTCGGCCGCGCGGAGCTCCTCGGGTCCGAGGCCCACCCGCTCGGCGACGCCGGGGCGGAACCCCTCGAGCAGCACGTCGGCCCGCGCCGCGAGCGCCCGCACGGCCGCCAGCTGCTCGGCGTCCTTGAGGTCGGCGCGCACGCGCCGGCGTCCGCGCCGGGTGGCGTCCCACGACCAGGCACCGGCCGGCTCGTCGGCCCGCTCGACCCGCACCACGTCGGCGCCGAGACCGGCCAGCAGCAGGCCCGCGTGCGGCACCGGGCCCAGTCCGCCGACCTCGAGCACCCGCACCCCGGCGAGCATCGCGTCGCCGGCGGGGTCGCTCACGCGCCCCACACGCCGAGCTCGTTGCCCTCGGTGTCGCGGAAGTGGAACCGGCGCCCGCCCGGGAAGTCGTACGGCCCCTGCACGACCTCACCCCCCGCCGAGCGCACGGCGTCGGCGCTGGCGTCGAGGTCGGTCGACCACAGCAGCACCAGGGGGCCGCCCGGCCCCGGCGAGCCCTGCGGGTTCAGCCCGCCGACCTCGCCCTCGCCGTCCGGCGCCTCGATGCCCGCGTAGGCACCGCCGTAGTCGTGGAACCGCCAGCCGAACGCCCGCTCGTAGAACGCCCGCGCGCGGGCGAGGTCGTCGACGGCGAGCTCGGTGTAGTCGAGGGCGTGGTGGGTCTGCTCGGCGGCCATCCGGCCATCCTGCCGCGCGGGTCCGACATCAGCACGACCCCAGCATCTGCTGCAGGGCGGCCTGCTCGGCGCTGTCGACCGACAGGCCGTAGACGTGCTTGACGTCGATCCACTGCCGCACGTAGACGCAGTGCACCGAGGTGTTCGGCGGCTGCCACTCGGCCGGGTCCTTGTCGCTCTTGCTGCGGTTGCTCGACGCCGACACCGCGATCAGCTGCGGGTTGGTGAGGTCGTTCGCGAACGCCTCGCGCTGCGCGGTCGTCCACCCGTCGGCCCCGGACGCCCACGCCTCGGCCAGCGGCACCATGTGGTCGATGTCGACCGAGCTCGAGTCCTCGACCCACACCGCGTCGTAGACCGAGTACCAGCGCCCGCCGGTGGCCCGGCAGCTCGAGTCGGTCACCACGCCGCTCCCGTCCCGCTGCAGGACCGTCTCGCGGGTGTCGCACGGGCTCTGCACCGTCGACCAGTGCGGGAACAGGTCGCGGTCGTAGCCCGAGCCGTCCTCGGCGCGCACCGTGAGCCCCGCCAGCCGCTGCGCCGCCACCGACGGCGACGACGGGTCCGGCGGGTACGCGTGCACCGGGTTCACCAGCGCCGGCACGGCGAGCGCGAGGACGACGGTGGCGAGCAGCACCAGCAGGCCGCGCGTCGAGGGCAGCGGGAGGGTCGGCATGGCCTCCACCGTGCCCGACAGGCGTCCGTTGTGGGGTGGTTCGTCCCGACTTTCTCGCCGGACGTCCACCGACCGGTGGACCCCTCGTCCACCGGTGGACGCTCCCCCGCGCCGGCGCGGGCCACCAGCGTGGACGGCATGGACGCACCGGTGGACGTGAGGGGCCTGCGCAAGGCCTACGGCGGGAGGGCTGCGGTCGACGGCCTCGACCTGCGGATCGAGCGCGGCGAGGTGTTCGGTCTGCTCGGGCCCAACGGCGCCGGCAAGACCACGACGGTGGAGGTGCTGGAGGGGCTGCGTCGCCCGGACGCCGGCACGGTGCGGGTGCTGGGCGAGGACCCCGCGACCGCGGGCCGGGCCTGGCGCGAACGGGTCGGCATCGTCCTGCAGAGCTCGACCGGCCTCGACCTGCTCACCGTCCGGGAGGTCGTGGCGAGCACCGCCAGGGCGTTCCGACGACCCCGCCCGGTCGAGGAGGTGATCGAGGCGGTCGGACTGACCGACGAGGCCGGGGACCGCGTCGGACGCCTGTCCGGCGGTCAGCGCCGCCGCGTCGACGTCGCCCTCGGCATCGTCGGCCGGCCCGAGCTGCTGTTCCTCGACGAACCGACGACCGGCTTCGACCCCCAGGCCCGCCGCGGGTTCTGGGGCCTCATCCGCTCGCTCGCGCATGACGGCGGCACCACGATCGTGCTCACCACCCACTACCTCGACGAGGCCGAGCACCTGTCCGACCGCGTCGGCGTCATCGCCGCCGGGCGGCTCGTCGCCCTCGACACCCCGGCCGCGCTGGGCGGCCGGTCGTCGGCGCTGGCGACGGTCTCGTGGCTGCACGACGGGGCCCGGCGCACCGAGCGCACCGCCACCCCGACGCAGCTCGTCGCCACCCTCGCCGACGTCTTCGACGGCGAGGTGCCCGAGCTGACCGTCACCCGGCCGACGCTCGAGGACACCTACCTCTCCCTGGTCCGTCCGCACCTGGACGGCGAGACCGCCTCCGCCGCACGGGCGCTCGGCAACGAGGTGGTACCGGCATGAGCACCGCCGCCCTGGGGTGGGACCGCACGGTCCTCGAGCTGAAGCAGTACTTCCGCGAGAAGGAGTCGGTCTTCTTCTCGTTCGCGTTCCCGGTGCTGCTGCTGGTCATGTTCGCCGTCATCTTCGGCGACGACTTCGACGCGGGCGCGCAGGCCGCGGGCGTGGACGCCGCCCGCTTCTTCCTGCCGGGCATGATCGCTGCGGGCGTGGTGCTCACCAGCTTCCAGACGATGGCGCTGGGCGTCGCGGTCGAGCGCGACGACGGGACGCTGAAGCGGCTGCGCTGCACCCCGATGCCGCCGCTGGCCTACTTCCTCGGCAAGGTCGGGCTCGTCGCGCTCACCTCGCTCGCGCAGCTGGCCCTGCTGCTGGGCGTGGCCGCCCTGGCCTTCGACGTCCCGCTGCCCACCGACGCCGCCAGCTGGACGACCTTCGCGTGGGTCTTCCTGCTCGGCGCCGCCGGCGGCACGGTGCTCGGCATCGCCTACTCGTCGCTGGCACCGACGGCGCGCTCGGCGTCGGCGCTGGTGATCCCGCCGACGATCGTGCTGCAGTTCGTCTCGGGCGTGTACTTCGCCTTCACCGACCTCCCGACCTGGTTGCAGCAGCTGGCCGCGGCGTTCCCGCTGAAGTGGATCGCGCAGGGCATGCGAGGCGTCTTCCTGCCGGACGCGTGGCAGGCGCAGGAGATGGCGGGCTCGTGGGAGACCGGACGCACCGCGCTGGTCCTGACCGCCTGGCTCGTGGCCGGTCTCGTCCTGTGCGTCACCACGTTCCGCTGGACCCGCCGCGGATCGACGTGAGTGCCGGGATGATGGGCGCGTGACCACCGACGTCGCCGCGCCCGCCGCCGGGCAGGACCACGCCCTCGAGGAGATGTGGCGCCGCCAGCAGGTGGTCTGGCACGCGCTGTTCGCTGCGCTCCTGGTGGTCGCCGTGGTGGTCGTGCTGCTCGAGCCGAGCACCACCCGCGCGCCGCAGCTGGCCTGCCTCGTCGCCATGGCGGTCGCCTACGTCGTCTGGGGCGTGCGGGGTCTGGCGCGGCAGGGCACGGCCGGCCTGGTCTACGTGCTCGTCGTCTGGGCGCTGTTCCTGCTGCTCGTGGGGCTCGACGCCGAGGGCGAGGCCTGGCTGCTCACCTTCGCCGTGTTCCCGCAGACCTGGGCGATGGTGCCGCGCCGCACGGCGGTCGTGGTCGTCGTCGCCGGCATCGCCGTGTTCACCGGCCTGCGGGTGTGGCAGGTCAGCACCACCGACGAGGGCCTCGGCGGGCTGTTCGTCGCCTCGCTCATCATGCTGGCGCTCTCGCTCGCGATGGGGCTGTTCGTCGACCGCCTGGTCACCGAGGCCGAGTCGCGCTCGCAGGCCCTGCGCGAGCTCCGGCTGGCCCAGGCCGATCTCGCCGCAGCCGAACGGGCGCAGGGGGTCTCGGCCGAGCGGGAGCGGATGTCCCGCGAGATCCACGACACCCTCGCGCAGGGGTTCACCTCGGTGCTCACGCTGGCCCGGGCCACCGAGTCGGCGCTCGAGCGCGGCGACCTCGACGTCGTCCGCGAGCGGCTGCACCTGATCGAGCGCACCGCCGCCGACAACCTCACCGAGGCGCGGTTGATCGTCGCCGAGACCACGCCGGGGCACCTGCAGTCGCGCTCGCTCGCCCAGGCGCTGCAGCGCCTCGTCGACGCCGTCACCGAGGGCACCGGCCTCCCGGCCGGGCTCGAGGTCGACGGCGACCCCGCGCCGCTGCCCGCGGCGTGCGAGGTCGTGCTGCTGCGCACCGCGCAGGAGGGCCTCGCCAACGCGCGTCGGCACGCGGGGGCGTCGCGGGTCGACCTGCGGCTGTCGTACCTCGCGGAGGCGGTCTCGCTCGAGGTTGCCGACGACGGAACGGGTTTCGACGCCGACGCGCGACGTCCGGGCTACGGGTTGGACGGCGCGACGGCCCGCGCGGGTGAGGTCGGCGGGCGGCTCGAGGTGACCAGCGCGCCGGGCGCGGGCACCGTGCTGCGGGTGGAGGTGCCCCGGTGACGCGGCTCCGGCTGCTCGTCGTCGACGACCACCCGGTGGTGCGCACGGGGCTCGTCGCGATGCTCGCCGAGCACGACGACTTCGACGTCGTGGGCGAGGCGGGCGACGGCGACGAGGCCGTCGCCCAGGCCGACCGGTTGCGGCCCGACGTCGTGCTGATGGACCTGCGGATGCCCGGCACCGACGGCGCGACCGCCACCGCGGTGCTGCGCGCCCGGCCGGAACCACCCGCGGTGCTGGTGCTCACCACCTACGACACCGACGCCGACATCGTCCGCGCGGTCGAGGCGGGCGCCACCGGCTACCTGCTCAAGGACGCCCCGCGCGACGTGCTGGCCGACGCCGTCCGCCGGGCGGCGCGCGGCGAGACCGTGTTCGCCCCACCGGTGGTCGCGGCCCTCACGGCGCGGCTGCGCGGACCGGCCGGCCCGCAGCTCACCGGGCGGGAGGTGCAGGTGCTGCAGCAGGTGGCCCGCGGCCTGTCGAACGCCGAGGTCGGTCGGGCGCTGCACATCGGCGAGGCGACCGTGAAGACCCACCTGCTGCGCGCGTTCGACAAGCTCGGCGTCGCCGACCGCACGGCGGCGGTCACCGCGGCCTACCGCGCCGGCCTCATCGACCTGGACCGGGGACGCTGACCTCGCCGGGGGCGGCGGCCTCGGGGTCGTCGGTGACCGGCGACTCCATGCCCGCCCGCAGCGCCTCCATCTGCGCGGCGAGCGCGGTGCCGCCGAACAGCGAGGCCGCCGACAGGTAGCACCACAGCAGCAGCGCGAAGATGCCGGCGAGCGGGCCGTACACGGCGTCGAACGAGCTGCTGAGCCGCACGTACGCCGCGAGCAGCGCGGTCGAGCCCATCGTCAGGACGACGGCGACCAGCGCCCCTAGGGCGAGCCACGACAGCGCGGGCTGGCGACGGCGCGGCACGTGGTCGAGCAGCACCGCGATCGTGAACGTCGTGGTGGCGACGCCCACGGGCCAGCGGGCGAGGTCCCAGGCGAGGTGCTGCCCGTCCGACCAGCCGTAGACGTCGGTGAGCGCGTCACCGAGGGCGCCACCGCCGACGAGCAGCACGAAGCCGACGCCCACGGGCGCCATCAGCACCAGCGTCAGCACCACCGCGCGCCCGTACTTGTGCAGGGCGGGCCGGTCGCGGCGGATGCCGTACAGCCGGTTGGTGCCCCGTTCGATCTGCGCCGTGGCGGCCACCATCGCCGCGAACGCCGCGAGCAGGCCGATGGTGAGCGCGACCTCGCCGACGTCCTCGTCGAGGTCGCCGTCGACGAGCTCGGCCATCACCTGGTCGGCCTGCTGGCCGGGCGTCACCTCGGCGACGGTGCGCACCACCACCTCGGCGGCCTCGCCGGAGTCGAGGTCGCCGGCCAGCCCGGTGAGCGCCGCGAGGAACGGCACCAGGCCCAACGCCATCTGCAGCGCGAGCGCTCGGCTGCTGCTGAACCCGTCGCCGAACCGGAACCGCAGGAACGACTCCCGCAGCACCCGCAGCACCCCGTGGTGGCGGACGGTGCGCCAGGCGTCCTCGGCGTCGAGCTCGTCACCGGACATGTCCGTCGTCACGGGGACGCGGCGGGCGGTGGTCACCTGACCCATCCTCCCTTGCGCCGGGGCCCGCGCAGGTACCGTTCTCCCGGACTGATCCGACGGGGAGGGAACCCAGTGACCCAGCTCAGCAAGGGCGGCAACGCGCCGCTGCAGGCACAGCGGCTCGTGCTCACGGTCGACGTGGGGGCGCCGGCCGACCTGTCGGCGCTGCTGGTCACCGAGAGCGGCAAGGTCCGCAGCGACGCCGACTTCGTCTTCTACAACCAGCCCACCGGTCCCGGGGTGCGGTGCGTGCCACCGGCCGGCGGCCAGGGCTGGAAGGTCGAGGTCGACCTCGACCAGGTGCCGGCCGACGTGCACGCCGTGCGCCTGGTCACCTCCCTCGACGACGCGAGCAACCAGTTCGGACGGGTGGGCCAGCCGGTCGCCCGGGTCGCCGACCAGGCCGGCGCCCAGCAGGCCGAGTTCACGATGACCGGCCTGTCGTCGGAGAGCATCGTCGTCGCGCTCGAGCTGTACCGGCGCCAGGGTGCCTGGAAGGTCCGGGCCGTGGGCCAGGGCTACGCCGGCGGCCTCGCCGACCTGATCAAGGACCACGGCGTCAGCGTCGACGACGCCCCCTCGACGCCGGCCGCGCCCCAGCAGCCGGCCCCTCAGCAGCCGGCCCCCCAGCCCGTCCAGCAGCAGCCGGCCCCCTCGTACGGGCAGCCGTCGCAGCCCGCCCCGTCCTACGGCCAGCCCCAGCCCCAGCAGCCGGCCCCCACGTACGGTCAGCCGTCGCAGCCCGCCCCGTCCTACGGCCAGCCCCAGCCCCAGCAGCCGGCCCCCACGTACGGTCAGCCGTCGCAGCCCGCGCCGTCCTACGGGCAGCCCCAGCCCCAGCAGGCGCCGTCGTACGGCCAGCCCCAGCCGCAGCAGGCGCCGTCGTACGGCCAGCCGCAGCCGCAGCAGGCCCCGTCGTACGGGCAGCCGCAGCAGGCGCCGACCTACGGCCAGCCCCAGCCCGCCCCCTCGTACGGCCAGCCCCCGCAGGGCCACGGCCAGCAGCCCCCGCAGGCGCCGCCCGCCTACGGCGGCCCGCCGCAGCAGCAGGGCCAGCAGCCCCAGCAGCAGGGCGCGCCGTCCGGCGAGGTGAGCCTGTCGAAGAACCGCCCGGTCAGCCTGAGCAAGGGCCAGAAGGTCACGCTCACCAAGGACGAGGGCGTCGCCCTCACGATGATCCGGATGGGCCTGGGCTGGGACCCGATCAAGAAGGGCGGGTTCTTCGGCTCCCGCGAGGTCGAGGTCGACCTGGACGCCTCGTGCGTGCTGTTCGCCGACGGCCAGCCCGTCGACGTCGCGTTCTACAACCAGCTGCGCACCAAGGACGGCTCGGTCCAGCACACCGGCGACAACCGCACGGGTGAGGGCGACGGCGACGACGAGGTCGTGATGGTCGACCTGACCCGCGTCCCGGTGCACGTCAGCACGCTGTTCTTCATCGTCACCTCCTACGAGGGCCAGACCTTCGAGCAGGTGCAGAACGCGTTCTGCCGCCTCGTCGACCACACCACCGGGGCCGAGCTCGCCCGCTACACCCTCGCCGGCGGCATGGCCTACACCGGCATGGTGATGGCGAAGGTCTACCGCGAGGGCCCGGCCTGGAAGCTGCAGGCCATCGGCGAGCCGATCCAGGCGCGGGTGCCCACCGAGGCGATCCAGCAGCTGCCCCGGTTCCTCAAGACCTCCTGAGCCGGACGGGGGGAGCCGGCCGTGGTCGTCCAGCTGGTGAACGGGCAGAACCTGCCGTGGCCGGACCGCGTCGTCGTGGTCGAGGTGCAGCACGCCGGTGACGTCTCGGCGCTGCTGCTCACGCCGCAGGGCCGCGTCCGCGGCACCGACGACCTGGCCTTCTACAACCAGCCGGGCACGGGGGCCGTGCGGTGGGTCGCGGGCCCGCCCCAGCAGGTGCGGGTCGACCTCGCCGGCGCCGACGCCGAGGTCGCCACCGTCGCGGTCGTGGTCAGCACCGACCCCGGCACGCCCGCCCTCGGGGCGCAGCCCGCGCCGGTCGTCCGGCTGCTCGACGGGTCCGGCACCCAGGTGGCGGCGTTCGTCCCGTCCGGCCTGACGACCGAGCGCGCGCTCGTCGTGGTCGAGGTCTACCGGCGCGGCGACGGCTGGAAGGTGCGCGCGGTCGGGCAGGGCTACGACGGCGGGCTCGGCCAGGCGCTCACCGCGCACGGGGTGGCGGTCGAGGGCGCACCGGCCGCACCGCTGCTGGCCGCGCTGCTGGCCGACCCGGCCGCGCCCGACCTGCCCCGCCCGCCGTCGGGCGCGACCCCTCCCCCGCCTCCGCCGCCGCCCGGCACCTCCCCGCAGGAGCGGCTGGTCCGGCAGGCGGCGGGCGTCCTGGAGGACGCCTCCCGCTCGACCGCCTCGTTGCGCTCGACGCTCTCGTACGCGCACGACCGGCTCGAGCGCCGGCTGGAGGGGCTGGTCGCCGACCCCGCCACCCGGGTCGGCCCGCAGGGCGACGCCGCGCGGGCGCGGGCGCAGTCCGAGCACGACGCGATGGTCGCCGAGGCGCAGCGGCGCCACGAGCGCGACGTCGCCCACCTCGCGACCGAGCTCGCCGGGTTCGAGGCCTCGCTGCCCGCGCCGATGGCGCGCTGGGACGCCCCGGCCTGGACGTCGTGGCAGCCGGCCCGCGAACCGGCCGTCGCCGTGCGCATCGGCACGCTCGGCGTCGACGACGCTCCCACCCTGCAGGTACCGATGCTCGTCGGGCTGCCGCTGCACCTGCCGGTCTGGGTCGACACCTCCACCGGCGGTCCGGCGGCGGCCGCGCAGGTGATGCGGGCGGTCGCCGTGCGCGTGCTGGCCGGCCACCCACCGGGTGCGCTGCGGGTGCTGCACCTCGACGTCGGCGCCACCAACCCGGCGCCGCTGCACGGCGTCGGCACGCTCGTCAGCGACCCGGCGGGCGTGACGGCGGCGCTGGGCGACCTGTCGCGGCGCCTCGACCTGGTGCGGATGGCGTTGCAGGCCAGGGACGCCGACGCGCTGGAGGCCGCCGGGTGGGAGCGCCACCTGCTGCTCGTGCACGACCTGCCCACCGGGTTCGACGACCGCGCGCTGGCGCTGCTGCGCCAGGTGGTCGACGAGGGCGTCGACCTCGGCGTGCAGGTCGTGCTCACCGGCGCGGACAGCGAGGCCGCACCGAACCCACTGGTCTCGTCGCTGCTGCGGGCCTGCCGGCGGGTCCCGGGCGGGCCGGGCGGCGTCCTCACCGACGGGTTCGGGGGCACCGACTGGGACTTCTTCCCGGACCTCGGGCCGCTCGACCAGACGCTGCTGCCGGGGCTGCTCCCCCGCCTGGCCGTGCCCGACCCGACGTCCTGAGCGCGGCCACCGCCTGCAGGACAGGACCGGCGCGGCCCCGCCAGGTGGTGGGGGCCGCGCCGGGGCACGGGGGGTCGTCCGACCGGATCGTCAGGCCGGGACGACCTTGCCGGGGTTGAGGATGCCGTGCGGGTCGAGCGCGCGCCGCAGCGCGCGGTGCAGCTCGGCCACCGCCGGGTCGAGCTCGGCCTCGAGCCCCTCGCGCTTCAGCAGGCCCACGCCGTGCTCGCCGGTGACGGTGCCGCCGAGCTCCAGCGCGGCCGTGATGATCTCGGCGAACGCGTCCTGCGCGCGCAGCCGCGCGGCCTCGTCCCCGGGCGGGGTGACGAGCAGCGGGTGGAGGTTGCCGTCGCCGGCGTGGGCGATGTTCGCCACCAGGACGTCGTGCCGGCGTCCGATCACCTCGATCCGCTCGAGCATCGCGGGCACCGCACCCAGCGGGACGCAGACGTCCTCGGTGAGCACCGGGCCGAGCCGCTCGAGCGCGGGGTAGGCGAGGCGGCGGGCGCTGAACAGCGCGTCGGCCTCCTCCTGGTCGGCGGAGCGGGCCGCCCAGGTGGCACCGGCGGCCTCGAACGCGGCCAGCACGGCGTCCGCCTCGGCCTCCCCGGCCGACCCGGGGGCGTCGACGCGCGCGAGCAGGATCGCGTCGGCGTCGGCCGACAGCCCCATCTGCTTCCACTCGTCGACCGCCGCGAGGCAGTGCCGGTCGAGCAGCTCGAGCGCGGACGGCACGACGCCCGCGGCCGCGGCGGCCGCCACCGCCTCGCCGGCCGCGACGAGGGAGTCGAAGTACCCGACGACGGTGTGCTCGACGGGCCGGGCCGGGCGGAGCCGCACGGTGACCTCGGTGACGATGCCGAGCGTGCCCTCCGACCCGACGAGCAGGCCGACGAGGTCGTAGCCGGCCACGCCCTTCGCCGTGCGCCGTCCGACGCGCACGAGATCGCCTGTGCCCGTGACGACCTGGAGCTCCAGCACGTAGTCGCGGGTGACGCCGTACTTCACGCAGCACACGCCACCGGCGTTGGTGGCCACGTTGCCGCCGATGGTCGACCACGGCGAGCTGGCCGGGTCGGGCGGGTACCAGAGGCCGACCTCGGCGACGGCGGCGCGCAGGTGGTCGTTCACCACCCCGGGCTGCACGACGGCGTACCGCTCGAGGGTGTCGACCTCGAGCACGGCGTCCATCCGCTCGAGGCTGACGACCACGCCGCCCTCGACCGCGTTGGCGCCGCCCGACAGGCCGGTGCCGGCCCCGCGGGCCACGACGGGCGCGCGGTGCTCGAGGCACAGCCGCACCACGTCGCGGACCTGCTCGGCGGTCGTCGGCCGGACCACGGCGACCGGGAGCGCGGACGGCGCCCACTCGGCCTCGTCGTGGCGGTACCGCTCGCGCGAGTCCGGCGAGGTGACGACCGTGCCGGCGGGCAGCAGGTCGACGAGGGCGGCGCGCAGGGCGTCGTCGCGGACCTCCCGCCCGAGGGCGTCGAGACGCTCGTCGGTGGCGGTCACCGGACGGACTTGATCGGCAGGACGGCGATCGCGCCCACCATCACGAAGACGATGCCGGAGACGAACAGCACCGGGTAGCCGCCGGTGAGCGAGACCAGACCGGCCGCGATCGACGGGCTCATCGCCTGCGGGAGCGTGGTGGCCAGGCCGAGGATCGCGAGGTCGCGGCCCGCGGTGCTCTGCTGCGAGGCGAGCTTCGCCGGCAGCACCTCGGTCATCAGGGCGAGGTCGATGGAGATGTAGGTGCCGAAGCCCAGGCCGAGCAGGAAGCTGTAGACCAGCACGCCGGTGACGGTCGGGACGAACAGCGGCACAGCCAGGGCGATCGACATGACGACCGACGACCACACGATGAAGGGCTTGCGGCGGCCGACCTTGTCCGACAGGAAGCCGCTGCCCAGCGCGGAGAGCAGGACGCCGACCAGCAGCACGACGCCGACCTGGGCGGCCACGGCGGTCGACTCGGTGTCGGACAGGCCCACGTAGTCGCGCAAGATGTACAGGCCGTAGGTCTGGGCGCCGTAGAAGCCGATCACCATCAGGAAGCGGGAGCCGAAGGCCCACGCGAAGTCGGGGTGACGACGCGGGTTCACCCAGAAGCCCTTGACGAACCCCTTGAGCGAGAACGGCTCCCGCACCTCGTCCTCGACCGCGAGGCTCGAGGTGTCGCGGTTGACGACGACGAAGGCGCCGACGACCACGACCATCAGGACGGCGAGCACGACGTAGGGCAGCGCACCCTGGGCGGCGAGCGAGCCCGCGACGACCGCGCCGACCGCGTTGCCGATGGTGATGCCGAGCCCGACCATGCCGGACACCCCGCCGCGGCGGGCCGGCGGGAAGCGGTCGGGGACGAGCGCGGTGGCCGCGGCCTGCAGGGCGTTCACGCCGAGCTGGACGGCCATCCACACGATCGCGACGGTGACGACCGAGCCCGCCATGGGCAGGCCGACGAGGAACCCGGCTGCGACGAGACCGCCGCCGACCATCCACGGGGTGCGGCGCCCGAAGCGCGAGCGGGTCGAGTCCGACAGCGCACCGGCGATCGGCTGGGCGAACACGGTCGCGAGGAAGGCGACGGTCGAGACGATCGCCAGGTTGCCGACCTTGTTCGCCTCGTCGAGGCGGGCGACCAGGTCGGGGATCAGGATGCCGAGCCCGCCGGAGTTGATGGCCAGGATGGCCACGTAGACCATGAGCAGCCCGAACGACAGCCGGCGCAGGCCCGACGGCCTGGCCTCCGCGACGGGGGTCGGGTCGACCGGGGGCACCGGCGGCACCGGTGCGGCGGACGTGGCGTCGGTCTTCGCGAGCGACGGGATCGTGCTGGTCATGTCGTTCTCCTGGCGTGAGCTGGCGGCGCTGCCGCTCGGGGGGTCGCACCAGCCTCCGACCCGGGGCACCGCGCCGACAACGGACCGGACCTCCACCGTCGGCCCGATCGGGTGGGAGGATCGTCCACATGGACCTCGCAGCCGACTGGGTCGGGCTGCTCGCGGCGCAGGCGCCGGTCGAGGAGCTCGAGGCGCACCGGCGCGCACTCGTCGCCGCCGGCACCGCGCCCGAGCGCGCCGACGCGCAGGCCCGTGCCGCCCTCGAGGTGGCGGCGCTGCTCGCCGAGCGCCGGCAGCGGGCGCTCGAGCTGGCCGCCCTGAACGAGGTGGCCGAGCGGCTCGCCGTCGTGCGCGACCCGCAGGGGCTGCTGGAGGAGGTCGTCGCGCAGGCCCGGCGGCTGCTCGGCGTCGACCTCACCTACCTCGCGCTGGTCGAGGACGACGCCTTCCGGATCGTGGTGGCCGACGGCGCCCGCAGCCCGCGGCTGGTGGGCATCCGGCTGCCCACGGGCGGCGGCCTGATCGGGCGCGTGGTCGAGGGCGGCGAGGCGATGTGGACCCGCGACTACCGGTCCGAGACCGCGATCGTGCACGAGGACACCGCCGACCGGGCGGCCGCGGCCGAGGGGCTGCGCGGGCTGCTCGGCGTCCCGCTGGCCGTGCGCGGGCGGGTGCTCGGCGCCCTGCTGGCGGCCAAGCGGCAGGAGCGGGTGTTCGACGACGACGAGGTGCGGCTCCTGCAGGGCCTCGCGGCGCACGCGGCCGTCGCCATCGACAACGCCCGCTCGCGCGAGCAGCTCGCCGGGTCGGAGGCGGCGCTGCAGCGCACGCTGCGCCTCGACGCCGAGCTGACGGCCGCGGTGCTCGAGGGCGGCGACCTCGACTCGCTGCTGGAGCGGGTGCGGGCCATGTCGCCGACGCCGCTGGAGTGGGTGGAGCCCGCGCAGGTCGACGGCCACCCCGGCACGGTGCGCCGGGTGGTCGCCGCCGGCGACCTGCTCGGGGCCCTCGCCGTGGCCGACGCGGACCCGCCGGCCGACGTCGTCCTGCTGATGGAGCGCGCCGCCCCCGTGCTCGCCCTCACCCTCGCCGGCCGCCGCGCGGCCGAGCGGGCCGACCGG
>NZ_BAAHAF010000017.1:0-21994 GCF_054777815.1 Angustibacter speluncae
GGCCAGCCCGCCCGCCAGCTCGGCGGCCGACTGCGGCCGCCGCGCGGGGTCGGCGGACAGCGCCGCGCGCAGCAGGTCGTCGAGCCCGGGCGGCAGGTCGTCGCGCGCGAGCGGGGGCACGTCGCCGCGCAGGATGCGGGTGACGAGGGGCGCCAGCCCGATCGAGGCCTCGCGGTCGTAGGCGGCCCGCCCGGCGAGCATGGCGTAGAGCGTCGAGGCCAGCGAGTAGACGTCGGAGGCGGCGCTCGCGTCGGCGCCCTCGAGGATCTCGGGGGCGCTGTGCACGACGGTGAACGCCGCGGTCTGGGTCATCGCGTCGCCCTCGGTGGTGACGCGGGCGATGCCGAAGTCGGCCAGCGCCGGCTCGCCGTAGGCGGTGACGAGCACGTTCTGCGGCTTGACGTCGCGGTGCAGGATGCCCGCGCCGTGCGCGGCCTGCAGGGCGCTCGCGAGCTTGAGCCCCGCGTCGAGCACCTCGGCGACCGGCATCGCGCCGTCGCGCTCGAGCCGGTCGGCCACCGACCCGCCGGAGCAGTGCTCCATCGACAGCCACGGACGCTGACCGGGGGTCGTGCCGGCGTCGTAGACGGTGACGATGTGGGGGTGGGCGCTGACGCGTCCGGTGGCCATGCACTCGGCGCGGAAGCGGCGCAGGATGCGTTCGTCGAGCCCGTCGAGGGTGAGCACCTTGAGCGCGACCGTCCGGTCGAACCGCTCGTCGTGGGCGCGGTAGACCACCGCGAAGCCGCCGCGCGCGATCAGCTGCACGTCGGCGTAGCCGGCCGGCACGTCGGGCCCCTGGCCCGTCGCTGCCCCCCGCCCCGACCTGCGGAACACCATCCCCCTGGTACGTCCCTCCTCGGCAAGGTGCCCGGTCGAGTGTGAGCCTCGCGCACGACACGCCCGACGTGTCGCGCACCTGGGTCACACCCTGCGTGGCGGTCGCCGCCACGGTACTAGCGTGACGGGTGTGGTCGAGGGGACAGCGCGCGGGTTCCGCTCGTGGTGGTACCTGCTGCTCGTCGTGGGCCTGCTCGGCGTCGTGGTCGCGGGGCTGCTCGTGGGCGCCGTCGGCGCCGCCGCGGGCCTGGTCGTGCTGCTGCTGCTGGCCGCCGGCGCCCGGCTGCTGCTGCCCGCGGGCGCGGCCGGTCCCCTCGTCGTGCGGTCCCGCCTGCTCGACGTCGTGGTCTGCGTGGCGCTCGCCGTGCTCCTCGTGGTGGCGCTGCAGATCGTCCCGACCCAGCCCTGACCCCGGCGCTGTGCGCCGCCGGGCCGGGCCTCCCGCGCGGTGTGGAAGCATGGCCGCGCCTGCGCACGGGGGATCGCGCGCGGTCGGGGCGTCCCACCGGGGCCGTCCCGCGCGACGGGGAGGATGACGACGCCGTGGTCGACCAGCCGGACGCCCGCCAGGGCGCGTACGACTCGTTCCCGCCGGACGCGCCCGACCTCGCGCCGGCGCCGTCCACCGCCGCGGGCGACCCCACGACCCGGGCCCGCGCCCGCGAGGAGCGCTCGCGCGAGTGGGGGCTGAGCGTCGCCGACATCGCCCGGGGCTTCGCGCTGGTCGCCGAGAACGTGCGCCAGGTGGTGCGCGGCAAGGACGACGTCATCGACCTCGCACTGGTCTGCCTGCTGTCCGAGGGCCACCTGCTCGTCGAGGACGTCCCCGGCACGGGCAAGACCACGATGGCGCGGGCGATCGCCGCGTCCGTGCGCGCCGGGTACCACCGCATCCAGTTCACGCCCGACCTGCTGCCGTCCGACGTGACGGGCGTGTCGATCTGGAACCAGCGCACGCAGGAGTTCGAGTTCCACCGCGGCCCGGTCTTCGCGAACGTCGTCCTCGGCGACGAGATCAACCGCGCCTCGCCGAAGACGCAGTCGGCGCTGCTCGAGGTGATGGAGGAGCAGCAGGTCACCGTCGACGGCGAGCCCCACCGGGTGCCCCGGCCCTTCCTGGTCGTGGCGACGCAGAACCCCATCGACATGGACGGCACCTACCCGCTGCCCGAGGCCCAGCTCGACCGGTTCCTGATGCGCATCTCGATGGGTTACCCCGACCTCGAGTCCGAGATCGAGGTGATGACCGGCCGCACCCGCCGGCGCCGCCCCGAGGACCTCGAGGCGGTCGTGACCGTCGAGCAGGTGCAGGCGATGATCGCCGCCACCGACCAGGTGCACGCGGCCCCCGAGCTGCAGCGCTACGTGGTGCAGGTCGTCGCGGCCACCCGCTCGCTCGGTGACGCGCGGCTCGGCGCGAGCCCCCGCGGCTCGATCGCGCTGCTGCGCGCGAGCAAGGTGCGCGCGGCCTCCCAGGGACGCGACTTCGCCACGCCCGAGGACGTCAAGGCGCTCGCGGTGCCGGTGCTGGCCCACCGCGTGCTGCTGTCGGCCGAGGCGCAGGTGCGCGGCGTCACCCAGGAGTCGCTGGTCGAGCGGGTCCTCGACGCCACCGCGGTGCCGAACGCCGTCTCGGCCTGACCCGTGCGGACCGACCTGTGACGCGCGCCGGCTGGGTCGCGGTCACCGCGGCCGCGGTGCTGCTCGCGCTGGGCTACGGCCTGGGCTACCCCGAGCTGCTCGCGCTCGGCGTGGGCGCGCTCGCGCTGCTCGCGCTCGGCGCCGTGCTGGTCGCCGGACGCCCGTCCGTCGAGGTCGAGCGGCAGGTCGAGCCGCACCGGGTCGGCCGCGGCGACCCCGCGATCGCCCTGCTGGTCGTACGCAACCCGTCGTCGCGGCGGCGGCTGCGGGTCGAGGTCGTCGAGCCGGTCACCCGCACCGTCGGCGCCCGGTCCGACACCACCGAGCTGCGGGTCGCGGTGCCGACGCTCGGCCGCTCCGGGGTGCGGCGGCGCACCTACCGGCTGCCCACCGATCGCCGCGGCGTGCTCACCGTGGGGCCGCTGCGGTGGGAGCGCAGCGACCCGTTCGGGCTGTGGCGGCGCGGGCAGGAGGTCGAGCGGGCGCGCACCGTCTACGTCCACCCGCGGGTGCACTCCCTCGACCTCGCGGCGTCCGGGCGCGCGCGGCACCTCGACGGCCCGACGTCGGACAAGGCGCCGCGCGGGTCGATCACCTTCCAGGCGCTGCGCGAGTACGTGCGCGGCGACGACATGCGGCTGATCCACTGGCGGTCCTCCGCCCGGCTGGGGACGCTCATGGTCAAGGAGAGCGTCGACACCGCGATGCCGCACACGACCGTGCTGCTCGACACCCGCGCCTCGTCCTACGACTCGCCGGACCGGTTCGAGGAGGCCGTCGACGTCGTCGCCAGCCTGCTGACCGCCGCCACCCGCGCGCAGTTCCCGTGCCGGCTGGTCACCACCGGCGGCGTCCAGGCCGAGGGCAAGGGCAGCACCGAGGAGACCCGGGCGCTGCTCGACCTGCTCGCCGGCCTCGACGCCGACACCGACGCCGGCTTCCTCGCGCTCGCCGACGGCCTCGACCACCGGCGCTCGAACAGCACGGTCGTGGCCGTCACCGGGCAGGTGCAGGGCCCGGACGCGGCGGCCGACCTCGCCGCCCTGCGCACCCTCGCCCGGCGCTACGACCGCGGCCTGCTGCTGCGCCTCGTCCCGCTCGACGCCGCGCCGGTCGGCGGGTCCGACGACCTCGTCGTGCTCGACTCCGAGGGCGCGCTGCAGGCCGTGACGGCCTGGAACGTCTGGAGCCGGCGGTGACCGCCACCGCGGCGCCGCCGCAGGTCGACGTCCCCCTGGGCGGGGGGCGGGCGCCGCGGCCGGGGGCCACGCCGCCGGGAGCGGTCGAGCGGCTGCCGCGGCTCGGCACCGCGCTGCTCGGCGTCGCGGCCGCCGGCTGGGGCTTCGCCCGCGTCCTGGAGCCGTCGGCGACCGTCGGCCCGCTGCTGGTCGGCGTGCTCGTGCCCGGGGTGCTGCTCGTCGTGGCCGCCCTCAGCGCGCGGGCGGTCGGGCGGGCGACCCCGACTCCGGCGATCACCGTGCCGCTCGCGCTGCTCCTGCTGCTCGGTGGTGGGCCGTTCGCGGCCGGCCTGCTGGCACCGACCCCGGGCCCGGTCACCGGGTTCGACGCGCTGCGGGCGTTCGGCGGGACGCTGCGCACGGTGCTCACCTCGACCCTGCCCGCGACCGCCGACGCCCCCACCGTGCTCGCGCTGCTGCTGGTCGTGGGCGTGGTGGCGCTGCTGGCAGGCGAGGCCGCGCTGCGCAGCCGGTTCGCGCTGCTGCCGTTCGTCCCGTCGGTGCTGCTGCTCGGCGCGGCCGTGGCGTTCGGCCTGCCCGCCGGCGGCACCGCGCTGCTGCTGGCCGCCGCGCTGGTGCTGCTGGCCGCGGTGCACGTCGCCCTGGCCCGGGTGCTGCCCGCTCCCGGCGCCGAGACGGGCGTCCAGGCGCCGGCCCCCGACCTGGTGTCGAGCCTGGTGCGGATCGCGGCCGTCGTGGTGGTGGCGGCGCTGGCGGCCGGCGTCGGCACCGTCGTCGGGCCCCGGCTCCCGGGTGCCGACACCCGTCCGCCCTTCGACCCGCGCCAGTACGTGCAGCCGCCGGAGCAGACCAGTGCCGGGCAGAGCCCGCTGTCGCGGGTGTCGAGCTGGCTCGCCGGCCCGGTGCGGCCGCTGTTCGCCGTCGACGGCGGCCTCGAACCCACCGACCGGCTGCGCTGGGTCTCGCTCGACAGCTACGACGGCACCTCGTGGACGACGTCCGAGTCGTACGTGGTGGCCGGCCCGCGCGTCCCGGACGGCCCGGAGGGCGACGACGGCGCCAGCGAGCGGTCGGTGTCGACGCGGGTGGCGGTCGGCACCCTGCCCGGGCCGTGGCTGCCGGCGCCCGACCGGCCGACCGCGGTGCGGGGCCTGACGGTGAAGGTGGCCCCGTCGTCGGGCGACCTGGTCGCCACGACGGCGCGCACCGAGGGCAGCGTCTACGACGTCACCAGCACTGTGCGCACCCTCGACGACGAGTGGGTCAAGGCGGCCGGCGCCGGCGCGCAGCCCTTCCTCGACCCGCTGCGCTCGCTGCCCGCCGGCGTCCCGGTCGGCATCGGGGCCGCGGCCGACGAGGCCACGGCGGGCTCGACGTCCGACATCCAGCGGCTGCTGCTGCTCGAGCGGTGGATGCGCACGAACCTCGAGTACGACCCGGCGGCGCTGCCCGGCCACTCGCTCAAGGTGCTCGGCGACTTCGTGGTCCCGGGCGAGGCCGGGACGATGGAGCAGTTCGCCGCCTCGTACGCGCTGATGGCCCGTCACCTCGGCTACGCGTCGCGGGTCACGGTGGCCTTCACCCCCGGCACGGCCGCCGACGACCCGGCCCGGCTCGCCCCCGTCGAGGGCGCGGTCGACGTCGACAGCACCCCGCTGACCGACGACCCCGACCTCGCCGACCCGACCCGCCTGCTCGACGGCGCGGGCGTGGCCGTCACGACGCGCGACGTGCTCGTGTACCCCGAGGTGTGGCTCGGCGAGCTCGGCTGGCGGCCGTTCTACCCGGTGCCGGTGCCGGGGGCAGCCGGCGACGACGAGATCGTCGAGGGCCTCGGCGCCCAGCCCGGCGGCCTGTCGGTCGACGACGTCACCCCGCCCGCCGGCGGCGGCGCCGGCGAGCAGCAGGACGAGCCGGAGCTGGTCGAGAGCGACCCGCTCTCGGTGTGGGAGACGATCGGGCTCACGGGGCTCGTCCTTGTGGCCGCGCTGCTGCTGTGGGTGCTCGGCGTGCTCGTCGCGACCGCGCTCGGGCGCCGACGACGGCGGGGGTCCGGCTCCGCGCGGGACCGCACGCTCGCAGCGTGGCGCGAGGTGCAGGACGGCCTCGCGGCCGGCGGCGTCCGCGACGTCCGGTCGATGACGGGCGCGCAGGCGGTCGCCGCGGGTGGTGCCGTGCTCGGCGACGACGCCCGTGCGCCGCTCGGGACGGTCGCGACCGCGGCCACGCGTGCCCTGTTCGCCCCCGGGACGGTCGACGAGCAGGAGGCCGTCCGCGCCTGGGAGGGCGCCGACGACGTGGCCCGCCGGGTGCGGCGCCGCCGCGGCTGGAAGGGCGCCGTGCTCGACCTGCTCGCCCCGCCGCGCCGCCGCTGACCCCGGGTTGTCCACAGGCCTCCGTCGACGGTCGGTGCCGGGGCCAGGCGCTGGTTACCCTGCTGGAGGGGATCACCACCGGACCGCCCACCCGCCGGTCCGCGACCAGGGAGCACCGCTTGTCCACCACGGGGAACGCGCACGGGTCGTTGCGCGCCAGGCTGTCGTCGCCGTCCGGCTTCGTGTCGGTCGGCCTGGCGATGGCGCTCCTCGTCGGGTCGGTCGCGGTGGCGCTCGGCCAGGGCGCGTCCAAGGCCCTGCTCGAGCTCGGTGACGGCGCGGTCTGGCTGCCCACCGACCCGCGCGGCGTGGTCACGCTGGTCGACGGCTCGTCCGGACGCCCCACCGCCGAGATCCAGCTCGCCACCGGCGACGGCACCTCGCTGCAGGTGGTCTACCGCGACGGCAAGGCCTACGCCTACGACGCCTCCACCGGCGTCCTCACCCTGATCGACGACGCCTCGATGTCGTCCGACGTCGCCGTGCAGACCGGCGGCGACGCCGAGACCCTGGTGCTCGCCGGCGGGGGCAACGCCTACGTCGTCGAGCCGTCCGAGGGCACCCTGCAGGTGCTCGGCGGCGACCTGCAGCCCACCGGCGACGTCATCGACCTCGGCGGCGAGGTGGGGTCGGCCGTCGTCGACGGCGACGGCCTGCTCTACGCCTCGCTCGTCGGCAGCGGCCGGGTCGTCGTCGCCGACGCCGACGGCGTGCGCGGCACGCTCAAGGTCACCGACTCGCCGGTCGCGCCGCTCACCGTCGTCGGCGGTGCGGTGCACGCCCTCGACGTCGCCGGCGGCACCGTGCGCGTGCTCGACGTCGACAGCGTGGCCGAGGTGATGCCGAGCGGGCTCGCCCGCAACGCCGACCTCGGCGCGCTGCTGGTCTCGGAGTCCTCCGACAGCGACATCGCCGTCATCGACCCGCGCAGCTGCCAGGTCGTCGTGCTCGCGGTGTCGGCCGGCACCAGCGCCACCGTCGGCCTGCCGGGCGACACCTGCGGCGACTCCTTCGGGGCGCCCGTCGTGGTCGGCACCCGGGTGTTCGTCCCCGACTACTCCACCGGCGGCACGCTGGTGCTCGACATCACCGGCCGTGACGCCCCCACCGAGATCCCCGTGCGCGCCGACGGGCCGGGCGAGTTCGACCTGTTCGTCGACGACGGCAACGTCGTCGCCAACGACCCCGGGTCCAACGACGCCGTCATCTTCACCGGCGGCCAGGAGGCCGTCGACGTCGTGAAGTTCGACGAGGAGGTGGCCGAGAACGCCACCCAGCCGGAGGAGACCCCGGCCGAGCTCCCCGATCCGCCGGAGCAGGAGCCCGACCCCTCGCAGGAGCCCGACCCGCAGCCGACGCAGCAGCCCGAGCCGGGCCAGGAGCCGACGCAGGCCCCGCTGCCCGACCCGACGGGCACCTCGACCGCGCCGCCGACGGGCGCGCCGATGCCGACCTCGGACCCCACGGGCCAGCCGACGACGGCGCCGCCGACCAGTGCGCCGCCGACGTCCGCCCCGCCGTCGACCACCGAGCCGCCGGTCACGACGCCGCCGCCCACCAGCGAGCCGCCGGCCACCACGCCGCCGCAGGACCCGGCCGCGCCGGTGATGGGCACCGTCGAGGTGGGCAACCACCGCAACGTCATCCCGTTCACCGCGGGTGCGGGCGGTGGCGAGGTCGCGCGGTTCGAGCTGCGCGTGCTCAGCGGCGGGCAGCCGACGCAGGTCGAGGGCGGCAACGGGCAGTTCGTGGCGCACTTCTCCGGCTGCGCCCTGCACACCTTCCAGGTCGTGGCGATCGGCACCAACGGCGGCGAGGCCGGCTCGCGGGTGTCGAACGAGCGGCCCGCGTGCCCCGGGGTCTCGCCGGTGCGCAACCTGCAGCAGGTCGACCGCGGCCAGGACTTCGTCGTGATCGCGTGGGACGGGCCCGAGACCAGCACCGGCCCGGTGCAGTACCGGGTCGAGCGCGGCAACGGCGAGCTTCTCGCCGGCTTCGAGGCGCAGGGCGGCCAGACGCGGTTCCGCTGGAACGGGCTCGCGCCGGGCACCGACTACAACCTCGTCGTCATCGCCCGCGACGACTCCGGCCAGAGCCAGGCGCAGTCGGTGCCGGTGCGCACCGCCGACCCGCCGCCGTGGGAGCGCACCTGGACGGTGGCGGACAGCAACATCCCGGGTACCTGCGCCACCCAGGGCAAGCGCGGCGGGGCGTGGGCGAGCAGCCAGGGCGAGTGCAAGGGCTGGAACGCCGCCAACCGCTGGCTCGACAACGGGTTCCAGGTCACGGTCACCTGCTTCAGCCGCGGCGACGCGTACCCGGTCTACCCGGGCCCGACGAACTGGACGGGGTACTTCAGGACGAAGTCGGGCGACTGGATCCGGTCGGCGGTCATCGCCGAGCGCACCGGCGACAACGACTACGGCGCTCCGGCCTGCTGAGGTCCTGAGGCGGGGGCTCAGCCGGAGCAGAGCTCGGCGTGCCGCTCCAGCACGCGACGGGCGGCGCCGTCGTCGCGGCGCCCGAGGCCGCAGGCGGCCGAGACGACCACCTGGCGACGCAACCGGTCCTCGACCAGCTCGAGCACCTCGCGCTGCTGCTCCAGCGACTGCGACTCGTGGGCGAAACCGGCGGCGAAGCGCACGTCGGCCGGCAACCGCAGGTCGGCCAGCGGGGCGTAGAACGCCGGGTCGGTGGTGGCCGGCTCGTCGGCGGCCGCGAAGGGCGCGTGCACCAGGTCGAGCGGCTGCTCGGACGGCCACCCGGCCAGCACCGCGTTGGCGAGCAGCACGAGCGGGCTGACGTCGCCCATCGTCCCGAACGCCTTGTTGTTCATGTCGCCCAGGCACAGGTGCAGCTGGAAGCGCGTGCCCGGGGCGGCGCCCGCCGCGAGCCGGGTGACGCCCCGCGCCAGCACCTTCGCCAGTGCCGGACGCGCGCGCGGCGGCGCCTTGGTCAGCAGCACGAGCTCGGCCGGGACCTCGATCTGGAAGACCGTGGCTGGCCTGGCGAGCGCGGCGACGTCGCGGATCTCGGCCAGCGTCGCCTCGGTGAACGCGCGCTGGTGCCGCAGCGCGCCGGCCGGGCCCAGGGTGAACATCGCGATGTCGAAGTCGCCCGGGACGCCGGACTGGAACACCAGGTCCGGGCGGCCGGCTGCGTCCCGCGCGGCCTCGAACGCCGGCAGCGACGCCCGGGCGGCGGCCACGTGGCCGAAGTCGAGCGAGGCGCCCCACAGGCTGCGGCCGCGCCGCACCCGCATCGTCGGGGTGCGGTCGTAGTCGGACCAGTCACCCGGCTTGGCAGGCTCGAGCGCCGGGTGGGTGCGCAGGCGCTCGACCACGGAGATGACCCAGTTGCGCCGCTCGCCGGTCTCGCCGTCGGGCAGGCTGCGCAGGTGCGGGCCGAGCAGCTCGAGCGCCGTGCCCATCGCCTCGGCGGCGCTCGCGCCGGGCAGGCTGCCGACCAGGTGGGCCTCACGCACCGTCATCGCGGTCTCCGTCCTCGGTGTGGGACGGCCATCGTGGCCCGGTGCGGGCGCCGGGAGAAGGGGTCAGTCGCCGCCGCCGCAGCCGCCCCCGCAGCTGCTGTCGCTGCCGCACCCGCTGTCGGAGTCGCCGCCGTGGCCACCACGACGACGCCGTCCGGACGACAGCAGGCCGAGCACCAGCACGACGCCGATCACCACCACGACCAGGACCGGGTCCACGGCTACCCCCTCTCGCGCGGCGCCGGCAGCGGCACCTCGTACACCCACGGTCCCACCCCGAGCACGCAGACGGGGCGGCTTCCCGGACGCCGGCGCACCGCCGTCCGACGCGTGCCGAGGTCGACCTGGCGCACCTGCCACGCCGACCGGGTGACCCGGTCGAGGAGCCCGCGCCCGTCGGCCCAGCGCGCGAAGGCGTCGCCGTCGTCGTGGCCGCAGCCGGCCGGCGGGTGCTCGCGCGCGTAGGCGTCGAACGCGTCCGCCAGGCCGGGGACGTCGGCCATCCAGGGCAGCGCCCGCACCGCCGCGCGGCGGCGCTTGCCGCGCAGCACCACCCCGGTGACGCGCGTGGACGCCTCGTCGAAGCCGTCCGGCACGTGCCCGGCCATCACCGCGGCGAGCACCTCGGTCTGCCTGCGCCGCAGGCGCTCTCGCGAAGCGTCGACGCTCACCGCGCGCTCCCCGCGCTGAGCCCGTGCACCCGCTCGCGCAGCGCCTCCAGCTCGGGCGCCACCGTCGCGACCGACACGTCCTCGTCGCGCTCGAGCAGCAGCGGCGGGCCGTCGGCGCCGGTGCGCTCGCGCAGGTCGGTCACCAGGTCGAGCACCGGCTCCGGCACCGGGTGGGCGTGGGTGTCGAGGTACACGCCGTGCTGCACCTGGCCACCGGCGACGTGCGCGTACGCCACCCGTTCCAGCGGCATCCGGGCCAGCAGCGCGTGCGGGTCGCCGCCGTGCGCCTGGCAGGTGGCGTAGAGGTTCGCGACGTCGAGCAGCACCCAGCACCCGGTGCGCCCGACCAGCTCGGTGAGGAAGGCGGGCTCGTCGAGCTCGTCCTCGGGCCAGGCCAGGGTGGCGGCGACGTTCTCGAGCGCGAGCGGCACGGGTAGGGCGTCCTGGGCCGCGCGCACGTTCTCGACGAGGACGTCGAGCGCCTCGCGGGTGCGCGGTGCGGGCACCAGGTGGCCGGCCTCGAGCACGTCGCCGTGCAGCTCGTCGGCACCCAGCTTGCCGGCGCGCACGAACGCGACGTGCTCGCTCACCAGCGGGGCGCGCAGCGCGGCAGCGAGGTCGGCCAGGTGGGCGAGGCGCCCGGCGTCCGGCAGGTCGGCCCCGGCGAGCCCGAGGCCGACGCCGTGGGGCACCACCGGGACCCCGTGGTCGACCAGCGCCGTCAGCTCGGCGGGAAGCGTTGCGGGGGAAAGGTTCTCGGCGACGACCTCGCTGAACCGCAGCGGGTGCGGCGCGTCCTGCGCGCGCTCGAGCAGCCAGTCCGCCAGCGGTGGTCGCCAGGCGACCCCCACCCCCCGGCCGGCGAGCCCCGGTCCAGCGAGCGATGCGCCCTCCATGGCGCCAGGGTAGCCCGGCCGAGGACGCAGGACGCCGCCGCGAGCAGGTGCTCGCGGCGGCGTCCCGGAGAGTGCGTGGGTCAGATCAGGCCGAGCTGGGTGACCGCGTCCTTCTCCTCCTGCAGCTCGGCGACCGAGGCGTCGATGCGTCCGCGCGAGAAGTCGTCGATCTCCAGGCCCTGCACGATGCTCCAGTCACCGCCCGAGGTCGTGACGGGGAACGAGGAGACGATGCCCTCGGGCACGCCGTACGAGCCGTCCGAGCGCACGGCCATCGACACCCAGTCGCCCTCGGGCGAGCCCTGCAGCCAGTCGCGGGCGGCGTCGATGGTGGCCGAGGCGGCGCTCGCCGCGGACGAGGACCCGCGGACCTCGATGATCGCGGCACCGCGCTTGGCGACGGTGGGGATGAAGTCGTTCTCGAGCCAGGCCTGGTCGTCGACGACCTCGGCGGCGTTGCGGCCGCCGACCTCGGCGTGGAACAGGTCGGGGTACTGGGTGGCCGAGTGGTTGCCCCAGATCGTCATCTTCCGAATCTCGGTGACGGCGGCGCCGGTCTTGGCGGCCAGCTGCGAGATCGCGCGGTTGTGGTCGAGGCGGGTCAGCGCCGAGAACCGCTCGGACGGGATGTCGGGCGCGTTCGTCATCGCGATCAGGGCGTTGGTGTTCGCCGGGTTGCCGGTGACGCCGATGCGCACGTCTGAGGCCGCGACCTCGTTGAGGGCCTTGCCCTGGGCGGTGAAGATCGCGCCGTTCGCCTCGAGCAGGTCGCCGCGCTCCATCCCCTTGGTGCGGGGTCGGGCGCCGACCAGCAGCGCCAGGTTGACGCCCTCGAAGACCTTCGTCGGGTCGTCGCCGATCTCGACCTTCGCCAGGGTCGGGAAGGCGCAGTCGTCGAGCTCCATCACGACGCCCTCGAGCGTCTTCAGGGCCGGGGTGATCTCGAGCAGCCGCAGCTCGACCGGGGTGTCCGGCCCGAGCAGGTTCCCGGCCGCGAGGCGGAACAGCAGGCTGTAGCCGATCTGACCGGCGGCGCCGGTGACGGCGATCTTGACGGGCGTGGCGCTCACGAGGATCCCTCCGCGGGGTGGTGGTCGGTCGCGCCGACGCTAGCGCAGGACGCGTCCGCGGGCCGGACCGGCCTCAGCTGCTGCCGCAGCCCCCGCCCCCGCACGAGGAGCCCCCGCCGCAGGACGACCCGCCCCCGCAGGACGACCCGCCGTCGGACCCGCCGTCCGAGCCGCCGTCGGACCCGCCGCAGGACGAACCCGCGTAGTAGCCGCCGGCCGCGTACCCGGCGTCGCGGGCGCGCGGACGCCGCCGCGGGCCGGACCCGCCCCCGCGGCTCGCCGCGACCGCCACCCCGGCGATCACCAGGACCAGCAGGACCACCACGACCCCGGCCGCGGCCAGGACGACCATCGTCGACATCTCCACTCCTCCCGTCGACCGGCCCGCCACTACGGCAGGCCGGTGCCGCCGTTCCCGAACGAGCCGCCGTGCCGGTCGCGCCGGTTGCGCTGCGGCCGGATGCCGCCGCCGCGGGTCGCCGAGCGCACCACCAGGACCACGAGCACGACCAGGACCACCAGCACGCCCACCCCCACGACGGGGAACAGGGCGAGCACCCACGGCGTCCCGGACTCCATCAGCTGCCCCCGCAGCCGCCGCCGCAGCCGCCGCCCCCGCCGCAGGACGACCCGCCGCCGCAGCCGCCCCCGCCGTCGGAGCCGCCGAACCCGCCGCCGCGGCGTCGCCGCACCGGACGCACGCCGCCACGTGGTGCCGACAGCCCGCGGAGGGCGAGCACGAGGACGGCGAGCAGGGCCATGAAGAAGAACCCGATGACGGCCACCAGCACCAGCAGCAGCCACGGGTTGTCTGCGAGGTTGCGCAGCACGACCCACCCCTTCCCCCTGGGCCCGTCGTCGGGCCGCTGCTCGCAGGGTAGGACGCGGGAGCGCTGGCGGGGAGCCCCCGGTCCGATATCTTGACGTCGAACTATCCAGGCGGTCGAACCGAGCGGACGGACACTGTGAGCGAGCCGACGATCTACTACACCTACACCGACGAGGCCCCGGCGCTGGCGACGCACTCGCTGCTGCCCGTGGTCTCCGCCTACGCCTCGACGGCCGGGGTGCAGGTCGAGTCGCCGGACATCTCCCTGTCGGGCCGCATCCTGGCGGCCTTCGCCGACCGGCTGCCCGAGGACCAGCGGGTCCCGGACGCGCTCGGGTTCCTCGGCGAGCTCGCCACCCGTCCCGAGGCGAACATCATCAAGCTGCCGAACGTGTCGGCGTCGGTGCCGCAGCTCAAGGCCGCGATCGCCGAGCTGCAGGGGCAGGGGTACGACCTGCCCGCCTACCCGGACGAGCCGCAGGACGACGACCAGCGCGACGCCCGTGCCCGGTACGACAAGGTGAAGGGCAGCGCGGTGAACCCCGTGCTGCGCGAGGGCAACTCGGACCGCCGCGCGCCGGCGTCGGTGAAGGGCTACGCCCGCAAGCACCCGCACTCGATGGGCGCCTGGTCGGCCGACTCGCGCACGGATGTGGCGACGATGGACGCCGACGACTTCCGCCACAACGAGAAGTCGGCCGTGGTCGGGGCCGACGGGGCGCTGCGCATCGAGCACGTCGCCCCCGACGGCACCACCACCGTGCTGAAGGAGTCGGTGCCCGTCCTGGCCGGCGACGTCGTCGACGCCACGGCGATGCGGGTGGCCGCGCTGCGCGAGTTCCTCACCGCGCAGGTGGCACGGGCGAAGGCCGACGACGTGCTGTTCTCGGTGCACCTCAAGGCCACGATGATGAAGGTGTCCGACCCGATCGTGTTCGGGCACGTGGTGAGGGCGTTCTTCCCGCGCACGTTCGCCGAGCACGGCGCGGCGCTCAAGGCCGCCGGGCTGAGCGCGAACGACGGCCTCGGCGGCATCCTGGCCGGCCTCGACCAGGTCGACGGCGGTGACGCGATCCGGGCCTCGTTCGAGGCCGAGCTCGCCGACGGCCCGCGGCTGGCGATGGTCGACTCCGACCGCGGCATCACCAACCTGCACGTGCCGTCCGACGTCATCGTCGACGCGTCGATGCCGGCGATGATCCGCACCTCCGGCCACATGTGGGGCCCGGACGGCCAGGAGGCCGACACCCTCGCGGTGATCCCCGACTCGTCGTACGCCGGCATCTACCAGGTCGTGGTCGACGACTGCCGCGCGAACGGCGCGTACGACCCGGCCACGATGGGCTCGGTGCCCAACGTGGGACTGATGGCCCGGGCCGCCGAGGAGTACGGCAGCCACGACAAGACCTTCGAGATCGCCGCTGCCGGGACGGTCCGCGTGGTCGACGGCTCGGGCGAGGTCGTCCTCGAGCACGAGGTCGAGCAGGGCGACATCTGGCGGATGTGCCGCACCCAGGACGAGCCGATCCGCGACTGGGTCAAGCTCGCCGTCACCCGCGCCCGCGCCACCGGTGCCCCGGCGGTGTTCTGGCTCGACGCCGACCGCCCGCACGACGCCAACCTGATCGCCAAGGTCGAGCAGTACCTGCCCGAGCACGACACCGACGGGCTCACCCTCGAGATCAAGAGCCCCGTCGAGGCGATCGCGTTCTCGCTCGAGCGCATCCGCCGCGGCGAGGACACGATCTCGGTCACCGGCAACGTGCTGCGCGACTACCTCACCGACCTGTTCCCGATCCTCGAGCTCGGCACGAGCGCGAAGATGCTGTCGGTCGTCCCGCTCATCAACGGCGGCGGCCTGTTCGAGACCGGCGCCGGCGGGTCGGCGCCCAAGCACGTGCAGCAGCTGGTGAAGGAGAACTACCTGCGCTGGGACAGCCTGGGCGAGTTCCTCGCGCTGGCGGTCTCGTTCGAGCACCTGGCGCAGTCCACGGGCAACGCCCGCGCCCAGGTGCTGGCCGACACCCTCGACCGCGCCACCGGCACCTTCCTCGACGAGAACCGCTCTCCCGCACGACGAGTGGGCCAGATCGACAACCGGGGCAGCCACTTCTACCTGGCCCTGTACTGGGCCCGCGAGCTGGCGCAGCAGACCGACGACGCCGAGCTCGCGTCCGCGTTCGCCGACGTCGCGCAGGCGCTCGGCGAGCACGAGGAGCAGATCACCGGCGAGCTGCTCGCCGTCCAGGGCGAGTCGGTCGACATCGGCGGCTACTACCGCCCCGACCGCGACAAGGTCGACGCCGTGATGCGCCCGTCCGCCACCCTGAACGGCATCCTCGACCGCCTCCGCGCCTGACGTCCCCGTCCACGCGCCCGTTTCGCTAGTTCAGTGTCGGAAGTGACACTGAACTAGCGAAACGACACGTGTGACACGCCAGCTCGCCTCGTCCAGTGGACCGCCGGACGTCAGGCGGGGTCGACCGGCGTGACGGGCAGGTGCTTGGCCCAGAACCGCAGCAGGTGCTCGAACCGGGCGAGCCGGTGCTTCGGACGCCCCGACCGGGTCAGCTCGTGGCCCTCGCCGGGGAACAGCAGGAGCTCGGCCTCCACGCCCTGGCGTCGCAGCGCGGCGTACCACCGCTGCGCCTGGTCGACCGGGCAGCGCCAGTCGGCCTCGGAGTGGATCACCAGCGTCGGCGTCGTCACGTTCGCGACGTGCGTCATCGGCGCCTGCTCGCGCATGTTCTCGACCGTGCCGTGGTACTGCCACGGGAAGAACCAGCCGATGTCGGACGCGCCGGCGAACGTCTCCGGGTCGAGGTAGCCGCGCTCGACCACGGCGGCCACGAACCGGTCGGTGCGGGTCGTGAGCAGCGCGGTCATGTACCCCCCGTACGAGCCGCCCATGACGCCGACCCGGTCGGCGTCCAGCCGCAGCGACTCGTTGGTCAGCACGTGGTCGAGGAAGGCGAGGACGTCGTCGGCGTCGACCGTCCCGAACGCGTGCTTGACCGCGGTGCCGTGCGCGCTGCCGTACCCGGCCGAGCCGCGCGGGTTGCACATGACGACCGCGTAGCCCGCGCCGGTGTAGACCTGCGCCTCGTCGAACAGCCCCCAGCCGTACTGCGCGAACGGCCCGCCGTGGATGTTCAGCAGCACCGGGTACGGCCCCGGGCCCCACCGCTCCTCGTCGGGCAGCAGCACCCAGCCGTGCACGTCGTAGCCGTCCGGGGCCTTCGCGACCCGCTCGTGCAGCGGCGACACCGGGTCGGGCAGCCCCGACGACAGGTCGGTCAGCAGCTGCGGCTCGCCGTCCTGGAGCACCGCCAGGTCGCCCACGCGCCCGGGGTCGGAGACGACCGCGACGACCGTGGACCCGTCGGCGGTGGCGGCCACGCCGCGCAGCTGCCGCTGCCCGGCGCTGACCACCTCGGGCTCGCCCGCGTCCTCGCGCAGCGCCACCCGCACCAGGTCGACCGCGCCGCGGCGGCGGGCGACCGCCAGCGCGTGGTCGCCGACCACGACGGCGCGCGACTCGCCGAGGTCCCACGCCTCGGCGTCGGTCAGGCGCACGGGGTCGGCCGGCCCCACCAGGTCGGACGCCAGGTCGACCCGCCACAGCCCGGCCTGCGCCCCGACGAAGTCGGTGCCGTCGGGACCCACGTCGGTGGCCACCAGCGCCAGCGTGGTCGCGTCGACCCACTCGACCTGCTCGACGCCGAGGTCGCCGCGGGTCACCACGTGCACCTCCCCGCCGTCCGCGGACACCCGGTGCACGCCCGAGCGCAGGTCGTCCTCGCGGGTGGGGTGGCGGTCGGAGACGAAGGCGATCCAGCGCGAGTCGGGGCTCCACGCGGGGGCGGCGTCGTCGTGGTCGCCGTCGGTCACCTGGTGCGGCGCGAGCGGCAGGTCGGGCAGGTCGCGCGCCGGGTCGTCGACGGCCGCGAGGACGTCGGCCACGTCGACCACGAACAGGTGCAGGCGCCGGTCGCGGGTGTAGCCGAGGCCGTCGACCCGGTAGCTGTTCGAGGCGATGAGCCGGGGCGGCTCGGCGTCCGGGCCGACCTCGTCGTCGGTGCCGTACCGGCCCTCCTCGGGCACGCGCGCGCTGAAGACGATCCGCGCGCCGTCCGGGCTCCACACCGGGGCGCCCGCGCCGGGCGTGCGGTCGGTGAGGACGACGGGCTCGCCGCCGCCGAGGCCGACCACCGCCAGCTGCGGGGCACCCTTCTCGGGTGCGCGCAGGAACGCGACCCAGCGGCCGTCGGGCGAGACCGCGGGCGCCGAGTCGCCGACGCCGTGGGTGAGCCGGCGGGCGGGGGAGCCGTCGGTCGGCACGACCCACAGCGAGGACCGGTACCGGTCCTTCGCGGTGTCGGGACGGGAGACCGCGGTGACGGCCAGCGACCCGTCCGGGGTGAGGGACGGAGCGGACGCGCTGCGGAGGTGGTCGAGGTGCTCGGGACGCATGGGCCGAACCTACGTCACCCGGACGCGCCCGCCGACCGGTGCAAGTCGGCTGCAAGAGCCGCGGCGCACGGTGCGGGAGACCGACCTACCACCGCGCCCCCCAGGAGGACCCGTGACCGCACCACCGTCCGCACCCACCCCGCTGCTGCCCGGTCAGGCCGCCGCGCCGCCCGGTCCGTGCGACCTCACGGGCATGTACGTCATGCACCACGCGTTCCGCCGCGACCTCGCACGGCTCGCCACGGTGGCGCGCAGCACGCCGCCGTCCGCGAGCGCGACCTGGCGCCCGGCGCGGCGGTGGTGGCGGAACGTCGCCGAGCTGCTGCACGACCACCACAGCAAGGAGGACGACGTGCTGTGGCCCGCGCTGCTGGCGCGCGTCGACGCGGACGGCCGCCGGGTGCTCGACGCCATGGAGGCCGAGCACGGGCGCATCGACCCGCTCGTCGCGCAGGTGCACACCGCGCTCGACGCGCTCGCTGCCGGCACGGCCACGACGGCCACCCGGGACGCCGCCGCCGAGTCGCTCGAGCAGCTGCACCGCCTGCTCGACGCGCACCTCGCCCACGAGGAGCGGGACGCGATCCCGCTCGTGCAGCGCCACCTGGACGCCGCCGAGTGGGCGCACCTGGAGCGCACCGGGCTGGGGCAGAAGCCGGCACCCGCCCTGCTGCTGTTCATGCTGCCGTGGCTCGCCGACGGCCTGCGGGACGAGGACCTCGCGCCGCTGCTCGACCAGGGCGGGCCCGTGGTGCGGCTGCTGCTGCGGCTCGGCGCCGGCCGCTACCGGCGGCTGCGGTCGCGCGCGTTCCCGGGAACCGAGCCCGCGACGGCGCAGGTGCCGGCGTGAGCGCGACCGCGGACGCGGACGCGCCGCGCACGGCCCACGCCACCGAGCTGCCGGGGCTGCGGTCGAGGCCGCTGGGCCTGCCGGACGCCGCAGCGGCGCACGCCGTCCTCGCGGCGGAGGAGGTGGCTGCGCTCGGGCGGTGCGACCTCGACGTCGCCGACGTCGAGAGCGACTGGGCCAGGCCCGGTCTCGACCTGCGCGGCCGTTCCGTCGGGTACCTCGACGGCGACCTGCTGGTCGGCTACGCGGTCCTCGTCGAGGACGACCGGGTCGACGCCGGCGTGCTGCCGTCCCACCACGGCCGCGGCATCGGGTCCGCGCTGGCGCGGTGGTCGCGCGAGCGCGCCCGCGGCGCAGGTGCCGGCGTCGTCGGCATGACCGTCCCGCAGGGGAGCGCGCCCGACCGGTTCCTGGAGGCCCAGGGCTACACCGTGCGCTCGCGCGCGTTCGACCTGGTGCTGCCGGCGGGCGTCGAGGTGCCCGTGCCGTCGCCCCCGCGCGGCGTGCACGTGCGGGACGCGGGCGTCGACGACGAGCGCCCCGCCTGGGACGTGCTGGAGAGCGGGTTCCTCGAGTGGGCCGACCGTCCCCGCACCCCGCTCCCGGACTTCCTGGCGCGCGTGCGCGGACGTCCGGGCGCCGCACCGTGGAACCTGCGCGTCGCCGTGCAGGACGGGCAGGTGCTGGCTGCCGTGCACGTCGTGCTCGCGGGGGACGACGTGCACGTCGCCCGGCTCGGCGTGCGCCCCGCGCACCGCGGGCGCGGGCTGGCGCAGCTGCTGCTGGCCGACGCGTTCGACCACGGCCGCCGGCACGGCGCCCGCCGCTGCACGCTGTCGGTCGACGCCCGCTCCGGCGCGCTCGGCCTGTACGAGCGGGTCGGGCTGCGGGTCGACTCCGCCTGGGTGCATCGCGAGGTCGAGCTGTGAACCCGGTTGCCACGCAAGCGGTCCGCAAGCCGGGCGCAAGCGACACCGGCGACGGTGCAGCCATGAACCCACGAACCCTGTACCGCATCTCGGCCGTCAGCCTGCTGGCGTCCTTCGTCCTCAGCCTCGCGGGCGGTGTCCTGCACCCGATCGTCGACGGGCAGTCGCACTCGGTGGCCTCGCTGCTGGCGCCGATGTCGCCGGGGGCCCAGATGCTCATCTACGCCGGCGCGATCGCCCTCATGGTCGGCCTGCCCGGTGCCTACCTGTGGTTCCGGCCCGTCCTCGGTCGGATCGGCTTCGCCGGCTTCGGCCTGTACTTCCTGGGCAACGCGCTCAGCGCCCAGTCGCACCTGGTCGTCGAGGGGTTCGTCGCCCCCGCGGTCGCGGCCGACCCGGGCGCACGGCACCTGGTGCCGGCCGACGGGTCCATCATCGACTCGCCCCCGTTCCTGCTGCTGCAGGTGGTGGGCGGGCTCGTCCTGGTGGCGGGCATGCTCCTGATCGGGATCGCGCTGATCCGGGCTCGGGGGCTGCCCACCTGGCTGGGTGCGTTCCTGGTGCTCGGCGCGGTGGCCACGACCGTCCCGTTCCCGGAGGTCCCGGGGCTCACCGGGCTCCTCATCGAGCTGCCGCGCGGGCTGACCGTCGGGGTGCTCGGGGTGCTCGTGCTGCGCAGCCTGCGGGAGGGACGCACCGGCGCCGAGGGCACCGGCTCCACCGTCCCCGGCGCCGGCGTCCGGCAGGATGGCGCGCACGCGGCCACCAGCCGAGCCGCGCAGCCCGCGAGCTGAACGGACCCGGATGCTGCGGATCCACTGCCTCGGCGCCGTCCGCGCGCAGGTCGACGGCGAGCCCGTCGACCTCGGCGGGCGGCGCCAGCGGTCCGTGCTGGCCGTGCTCGTGGCGGCGGGCGGCCGCACGGTCTCGACCGACCGCTTCCTCGACGAGGTGTGGGAGGGCGAGCCGCCCCCGAGCGCGACCGGCGCGCTGCAGGCCTACGTCTCTCGGCTGCGGTCCGCCCTCGAGCCCACCCGGCGCCCGCGCGACCCGGCGCGGGTGCTCGTCAGCGCGGCCCCCGGGTACGCGCTGCGGCTGCCGGTGGAGGCGGTCGACGTCTGGGCGCTGCCGGACGCCGTCCGCCGCGCGGCGGGGCTGCCGGACGAGGTGGCGCTCGGCGTCCTCGGTGCCGCGCTGCGCGGCTGGACCGGCGACCCGTACGCCGAGTACGCGGACGAGGAGTGGGCGGCCCCGGAGGTCGTCCGTCTCACGGAGGTGCACGCGGAGGCGGTCGAGCTGCACGCCGGGGCGGCGCTGCGGACGGGCCGCGCCGCCGAGGTCGTCGCCGACCTCGAGCGCCACGTCCGTCGGCACCCGCTGCGCGAGCACGGCGTCGGGCTGCTGGCCCGCGCGCTCTACGCGACTGGTCGGCAGGCCGACGCGCTGGACGCGATCGGCACGCTGCGGCGGCGCCTGGCCGACGAGCTCGGGCTCGACCCCGCACCCACGACCCGCGAGCTCGAGGCCGACGTGCTGCAGCACGCCGCGCACCTGCACGTCCCGGCCAGGTCGGCACCCGCCCCGGCGGTGGCGGCAGCCGTCGGTGCCCCGGACCGACCCCGGCGCGCGCTGCTGGGCCGCGGCGGCGAGCTCGACCGCCTCTCGGACGCCGCGACGCAGGTGCTGCGCAACGGCCGGCCGGGGGTGGTCTGGGTCGACGGCGAGGCCGGGGTCGGCAAGTCGGCGCTGCTCGACGCGTTCTGCGAGCAGGCGCGGGACAGCCGGACCTGGACGGTCGTCGTGAGCCGCTGCCCCGAGGTCGACGGGGCGCCGCCGGGGGTGGAGTGGCGGGAGGTGCTGAGCGCGCTCGGTGCGGCACCGGCGCCGGGTGCCACCGCGTTCGAGCTCGCGGAGGCCGTCCCGGCCGCGCTCGGTGACGGTCCCGTGCTCGTCGCGCTGGAGGACGTGCACCGGGCGGACGAGACCGGGTTGCAGGTGCTGCGCCACGTGGTGCGCACCGTCGACGGACCGCTGCTGGTGGTCGCCACCCACCGCGCGCACGAGGGGGGTCGCGACCTGGCCGGCACCCAGGCCGTCACCGCCGACCGCACGCTCGACCGGGTGCACGTGCGCGGGCTCGCCGACCGGGACGCCCGCAGGCTGCTCGCCGGTCACCTCCCCGGCGAGCTGCCGGACCGGGTCTGGCGCCGGCTCGTCGACCGCGCGGGCGGCAACCCGCTGTTCCTGCGCGAGCTCGGGCGACTGGTCGCCGCCGAGGGCGACGAGGCGGCCGAGCGGCTGCCGGCGGGGGTGCGCGACCTGCTGCGGCGGCGCACCGAGCGGCTCGCGCCCGGCACCGTCGACCTGCTGTCCCGGGCGGCCCTGCTCGGCGTCGAGGTCGACCTCGACGTGCTCGTGGCCCTGGAGGAGGAGTGGTCGGGGGCGACCGAGGACGTCGTGGCCGACCACCTCGATGCCGGGGTGGTCGCGGGCCTGCTCGAGGGCGACGCCACCCGGGGCCTGCGGTTCTCCCACGCCCTGGTGCGCGACACCTTCCACGACCTGCTGGCGCCGCTGCGCCGGCACCGGCTGCACCGCACCGCGCTGCAGGTGCTGCGGCGGGTGCGGCCCGACGCGGTCGAGGACCGCGCCCGGCACGCCGCCGCCTCGCTCGACCGCCGCAGCGCCCGCGACGCGCTGCCGGACCTGCTGGCAGCCGCCGACCGCGCCG
>NZ_BAAHAF010000018.1:0-71181 GCF_054777815.1 Angustibacter speluncae
CGAGCGCTGGCCGCCGCGATGCCCGACGCCGACGTCGAGGTGGTGCCGCCGGCGCCCGCGATGCCGGTGCCGTCCGGCGCCGACGCCGCCTACCGCCGGCGGCGCGAGCAGTCCGCCCCCTCGCGGGCGGGGCGCAACCTGCCGGCCGCGATCGGCGTGGGCGTCGGGCTCGGCGCCGTGGTCGTCGCCTCCCTGGCGTTCCGCAAGGAGGCGTTCGTCGCCGTCGTCGTGGTCGCCATCGCGATCGGGGTCTGGGAGCTCACCGGCGCGTTCGCCGCCCGGCGCATCGCGGTCCCCCTGGTGCCCGTGCTCGTCGGGACGGCCGGCATGGCGGTGTCGGCCTACGTCGGCGGCTCGGAGGCGCTGCTGGTCGCGTTCGTGCTCACCACGCTCGCCGTGCTGGTCTGGCGGCTGCTCGACCAGCCGGACGGGGCGGTGCGCGACGTCGCGGCCGGCGTCTTCACGGCGGGGTACGCGCCGTTCCTCGCCGGCTTCGCGGTCCTCATGCTCGCCGAGCCCGACGGCGTGTGGCGCATCGTGACGTTCATCCTGGTCGCGATCTGCAGCGACATCGGCGGGTACGTGTTCGGCGTCCTGTGGGGGAAGCACCCGATGGCGCCGTCGGTCAGCCCGAAGAAGTCGTGGGAGGGCCTGGCCGGCTCGTTCGTCTTCAGCACCGTCGCGGGCGTCGCCGCGGTGCTGCTCTTCCTCGACGGCCCCTGGTACGCCGGGGTGGCCATCGGGCTCGCGGCCGTCGTCACCGCGACGGTCGGGGACCTGTCGGAGTCGCTGCTGAAGCGCGACCTCGGCATCAAGGACATGGGCAGCCTGCTGCCCGGCCACGGAGGCCTGATGGACCGGCTCGACTCCCTGCTCCCCACCGCGCCGGTCATGTACCTGCTGCTGGCGCTGCTCGTCCCGGTGGCTGCGTCGTGAGCGGCGTCCCGACCGCCTCGCGGCCCGAGCCCGAGAGCACCCGGCCCGAGCCGGGCCGCCTGCTGCTGGCCGCGCCGCGGCGCGGCAAGCCGCCGCAGCACCTGGCCGACCTCACCCTCGACGAGCGCGTCGCCGCCGTCGAGGCGCTGGGGGAGCGCGGCTTCCGGGCCAAGCAGGTCTCCACGCACTACTTCGACCACCTGGTCACCGACCCGGCGCAGATGACCGACCTGCCCAAGGCCTCGCGCGACGCGCTGGCCTCCGGGCTGCTGCCGCCGCTGCTCACTCCCGTCACCACCCGGGAGGCCGACCGCGGGGCGACGGTGAAGACGCTGTGGCGGCTGCACGACGGCGCGCTGGTCGAGAGCGTCCTGATGCACTACCGGAACCGGTCGACCGTCTGCATCTCCAGCCAGGCCGGCTGCGGGATGAACTGCCCGTTCTGCGCGACCGGCCAGGCGGGTCTGACGCGCAACATGTCGACCGCCGAGATCGTCGACCAGGTCGTGCGCGGGATGCGCCAGGTCACCGAGCGGCACGACGGCGACCGGCGCGCGCTCAACGTGGTCTTCATGGGCATGGGCGAGGCCCTGGCCAACTACAAGGCGGCCGTGGCGGCGATCCGGCGGATGACCGACGTGGCCCCCGAGGGGCTCGGCATGTCCGCGCGCGGCATCACGATGTCGACCGTCGGGCTGGTGCCCGCGATCGACAAGCTGGCGGCCGAGGGCATCCCGGTCACGCTGGCGCTGAGCCTGCACGCGCCCGACGACGAGCTGCGCGACGAGCTGGTCCCGGTGAACACCCGCTGGAAGGTCGGCGAGGCGCTCGACGCGGCGCGACGGTACTTCGACGCCACCGGGCGCCGGGTCAGCATCGAGTACGCGCTGATCCGCGACGTCAACGACCACGCCTGGCGGGCCGACCTGCTCGGCACGGAGCTGAACCGGCGCGGCCGCGGCTGGGTGCACGTCAACCCGATCCCGCTCAACCCGACCCCGGGTTCGCGCTGGACGGCGTCCGACCCGCAGGTCGAGCGCACCTTCGTCGAGCGGCTGCGGGCCCACGGCATCCCGACGACGGTGCGCGACACGCGGGGGCGCGACATCGACGGGGCGTGCGGCCAGCTCGCCGCCGCAGGGCAGGATTGACCCCGTGGCCCGGTCGCAGGACAAGTTCGCGCGCGTCTCGCGCGCCGCACGCGGCTACCGCGTCGACGAGGTCGACGCCTTCTTCGCCCGCGCCCGGGTCGCGTACGAGCGCGGCACGCGGGTCGGTGCGCTCGCGGCGCTGACGGCCGAGGACGTGCGCACGGTCGCCTTCCGGCTGCGCTGGGGCGGCTACGACGTGCAGGCCGTCGACAGCGCGCTCGACCGGCTGGAGGACGCCGTCGCCGCCCGCGAGCGGGGCCGGCTGGTGCGGGTCGGCGGCGAGGACGCCCTGTTCGACGACCTCGCCCGCCGGGCGTCGTCGCTGCAGGGTCGGCTCGACCGACCCGCGGGCGACCGGTTCGCGGCGCCGCGTCGGCGGTTCGAGCGGGGCTACCGTCCCGACGACGTCGACGCCCTGTGCGACCGCCTCGACTCGTACTTCAACGACGGCGAGGAGATGTCGGCCGACGAGGTGCGTCGGGCGGTGTTCCGTCCGGCCCGCGGTCGCCGGGCGTACCGCGAGCCCGAGGTCGACGCCTTCCTCGACAAGGCGGTCGACATCATGGTCACCGTCGACTGACGCCTCAGGCCGCCAGGTCGCGCAGGGCGCCGAGCACGGGCGCGGGGTCCGCGGCGTCCTCGAGCAGCATCAGCCGCTGTGCCAGGGGCAGGTCGCCGGCGAGCGTGGTGAGCGCGTCCCAGACCGGCACGGTGCGCGACCAGTGCGCGCGGCCGACCAGGACGAGCGGGACGCCGCCGTCCGCTCCGTAGTAGCCGGGGGTCACGGCCTGGAAGAGCTCCTGGACGGTGCCCGCCGCCCCCGGCAGGTACACGAGCCCGTGGGTCGCGCGGGAGAGCAGCGCGTCCTCGCGGACCGCGTTGGAGAAGTACTTGGCCTGCAGGCACGCGAACGCGTTCGGGGGCTCGTGGCCGTAGAACCAGGTCGGGATCCCGATGCTGGCGGGTCGCGCGGGCGCCGGGTGCTCGGCGCGCACCCGCAGCGCGACGTCGGCCCAGGCGGCGACGTCCGGTGCGAACGACGGGACGGCGGCCAGGCGCGCGAGCGCGTCGTCGAGCGCGTCGTCGTCAGCCTGCGCCAGCCGTGCGCCGAGGTTGGCCGCCTCCATCGCGCCGGGGCCGCCGCCGGTGAGCACCAGCAGGTCCTCGCGGGCGAGCGCGCGGCCGAGCACGGCGGCCTCGCGGTACCCCTCGGTGCCGCGCTTCAGGGCGTGTCCGCCCATGACGCCGACGCACCGCCGTCCGGCGACGGCCTCGTCGAGAGCGTCGGTGACGGCGTCGTCGTGCATCGCGCGCAGCAGCGTGGTGAGGGCGTCGTGGCGCAGCGAGCCCTCGCGGCTCCACCGGTAGGCGAGCGCGTCGGGCGTGCACGGGTAGCCCTGGTCGAGCCCGCGGTACAGCTCCTCCGGCGGGTACAGGTGCGGTCGGTAGACGTCGACCGGGCAGCCGGGCACCACCGGGAAGAGCACCGCCCCGCCCTCGCGCAGGTGCTGCTCGAGCCGCGGCGTCAGCGTCCCGCCGAGCACGACCGCGCCGCGCGGGTCGACGCCGAGCAGCGCGGGCTCGCGGCTCGCCAGGTCGAGGCCCTGCAGGCGCGCACCGGCCAGGCCCTTGCCGAGGCCGAGCAGCGCGTCGAGCTGGTCGAGGGTCTCGATCTCCACGGCGGCAACCTACCGAGGCGGGCTACCGACGGGGTGCGGGGTCGAGGTCGACCAGCACACCGGCGTGGTCGGACGGCCACACGCCGTCCGGACCCGCTGCGGCACCGACGAGCCCGAGGTGCTCGACGGCCGTCCCGAGCCCGAGGAGCACGTGGTCGATGCGGGCGTCCGGGTTGCCCGGGCCGAGGTAGGGGTTCTCGCGGCGCCAGGTGTACCCGGCGTCGACCGGGCGTCCGAGCCGCCAGGCGTCCACCAGCACGAGGTCGGGCACGGCCGGTGCGGTGAGATGACCTCCGAGCAGCCGCATCTCGTCGGACTCGGGCTCGGCGTTGAAGTCGCCGGTGACCACCGGGGGCAGCGAGGCGTCGACCTGCTGCCGCAGCCGGTGCACGAGCTGCGCCACGGCACGCACCTGCTCGACCCGCACGGCCGACCCGGCCGGCGACGACGACAGGTGGGTGGTGACGAGGGGGAGCGGTCCGTCCGGGTGGTCGACGACGACGCCGAGCGCGGTGCGTCCCTCGGCCTCGGCGCCGGCGTCGGGCAGGTCGACCTCGGTCACCTCGCCCAGCGGCCACCGGCTCAGCACGGCCACCCCGCCCTCCGCGTGCGCGTCGGCGTCGTGGCCGCGCCGGTGCCAGCGTCCCGGCAGGCGGTTCGGGGACCACGCGAGGTGCGGCAGCCCGAGCGCGCCGGCGAGCGTGGCGAGCTGGTCGGCGTCCTCGCCGCGGTGCACCTCCTGCAGCGTCACCAGGTCGGGGGCCGCGGCGCGCAGCGCGTCCTCGATCGCGGGACCGCGCTCCCGCCACGGGCCGAAGCGCCACCACAGGTTCCAGGTGACCAGCCGCGTGCGGTGGGTCACGCCGGCGACCCGGGCTCGTCGTCGACGCCCGGCCACGACGCGCCCAGCACCCGGTCGACGTCGATGACGACGACCACGCGCAGCGGGTTCTCGCGCGGCTGCCGGTAGCGCTCGGCGTACCGGCGCTCGGCGTCGCGGACGGCCGCCTCGTCGTCGACGACGCGCACCGGACCCTCGAGGGTCAGCCAGCGCCGGCCGTCGACCTGGCTCACGGCGGCACGACCGCCGCGGCGGGCGTTGCGCGCCTTGACCGAGGGCCCGCTGGTGATGACGCGGACGACGCCGGCCTCGGCGTCCCAGGTGAACCCGACCGGCACCAGGTGCGGGCTGCCGTCGCCGCGCTGGGTGGCGAGCACCGACAGGTGGCGCTCGCGCACCATCGCCAGGGCTCCGGGGGGCAGGACGACGGACGGGGTGCTCACCGCTCTAGCCTGGCAGACGCCGTCGAGGTGCCCCTCGGCCGTGGCCGGGTCACGATGTCGCCATGGCGGACAAGCAGGGCAAGGGCAGCGAGACGGCGCAGAAGGCGAACGCGAAGGCCGCGAAGGAGGGGAAGAAGAACCCGCGCGAGTCCTCGGCGGCGCAGTCCGAGCTGGGCAAGAAGGGGGCGAAGGCCAAGAAGGGCGAGGGCTGACACGCGCGCGCCCGGGCGGCAGGATGGCCGGGTGAGCGACGACGTCAGCACCGGTGCCTGGGCCGCGGCCCACCGCGCGTCCCTCGAGGACCCCGACGCGTTCTGGGGCGAGGCGGCGCGCGCCGTCGACTGGATCACCCGGCCGACCCGGGTGCTCGACGACGACCGGCCGCCGTTCTACCGCTGGTACACCGGCGCGACGCTGAACACCTGCTACAACGCGCTCGACCGGCACGTGATCAAGGGGCGTGCCGACCAGACCGCGCTGGTGTGGGACTCGCCGGTGACGGGCTCGACCCGGTCGTGGACGTACGCCGAGCTGCTCGACGAGGTGGCGCGGTTCGGCGGCGTGCTGCGCGCGCTGGGGGTGCAGCAGGGCGACCGCGTCGTGGTCTACATGCCGATGGTGCCGCAGGCGGTGGTCGCCATGCTGGCGTGCGCGCGGATCGGGGCGGTCCACTCCGTGGTGTTCGGCGGGTTCGCGCCGACCGAGCTGGCTGCTCGCCTCGACGACGCGCAGCCGGTGGTGGTCGTGACCGCGTCGTGCGGGATCGAGCCGACGCGGGTCGTGGAGTACAAGCCGCTGCTCGACGCGGCGATCGAGAAGGCCACGCACGCACCGGCTCACGTCGTCGTGCTGCAGCGTCCGCAGGCCGAGGCGTCGATGGTCGACGGCCGCGACCTCGACTGGGACGTGCTGATGCGTCCCGGCACGGTCGAGCCGGCCGAGTGCGTCGCGGTGGGCGCGACCGACCCGCTGTACGTCCTCTACACGTCCGGGACGACGGGGAAGCCCAAGGGCATCGTGCGCGACAACGGCGGCCACGCGGTCGCGCTCGCGTGGTCGGTGCCGAACGTCTTCGGGCTGCAGCCCGGCGAGACCATGTTCACCGCGAGCGACGTGGGGTGGGTCGTCGGCCACTCCTACATCGTCTACGGGCCGCTGATCAACGGCTCGACGACCGTGCTGTACGAGGGCAAACCGATCGGGACGCCGGACGCCGGCGCGTTCTGGCGCGTCGTCGCCGACCACGACGTCTCGGTGCTGTTCACCGCCCCCACCGCGATCCGGGCCATCAAGAAGACCGACCCGGACGGCGAGCTCGCCCGCGACCACGACCTGTCGTCGCTGCGGACGCTGTTCCTCGCGGGCGAGCGGCTCGACCCCGACACCTGGCAGTGGGCGGGCGACCTGCTGCGGCGCTCGACGGGTCGGGAGGTCCCGGTGGTCGACAACTGGTGGCAGACCGAGACCGGCTGGCCGATCGCCGCGAACCCGGTGGGCCTGCAACGGCTCCCGATCAAGCCGGGGTCGCCGTCGGTGCCGGTGCCGGGGTACGACGTCCGGGTCCTCGACCCGTCCGGTGCCGAGGTGCCGCCGGGGACCGAGGGCGCGGTGTGCCTGCGGCTGCCGATGCCGCCGGGCACGCTGCCGACGCTGTGGGGCGACGACGACCGCTACGTCGCCGGGTACCTGTCGGCGTTCGACGGCTACTACCTCACCGGTGACGGCGGCTACGTCGACGACGACGGCTACCTGTTCGTGATGGGCCGCACCGACGACGTCATCAACGTCGCGGGCCACCGGTTGTCGACGGGGTCGATCGAGGCCGCTCTCGCGGGCCACCCGGCGGTCGCCGAGTGCGCGGTGATCGGCGTCGAGGACGCGCTGAAGGGGCAGGTGCCGCGGGCGCTGGTGGTGCTGAAGGGCGGTCAGGACGACTCCGAGGCGCTGCGGGCCGAGCTGGCCGCCCGGGTGCGGTCCGAGGTCGGCGCGATCGCCTCGCTGCAGCGGGTCGACGTGGTGGCGGCGCTGCCGAAGACCCGGTCGGGGAAGATCCTGCGCAAGACGATGCGCGAGCTGGCGGACGGCCGGACGCCGACGGTGCCCTCGACGATCGAGGACGCCTCGGTGCTCGACGCACTGGGCCCCGTGCTGCGCGGCTGAGGTGGTCGACGCCCCGGTCGTGCTGCTGCCGCCGGTGCGCGGCCGGTGGACGGTGCGCAACAGCCCGGCCGACCGGGTCCCGAGCCACGGCACGCACGCCCTCGGGACGACGTACGCGATCGACCTGGTGCCGGTGGACGCGTCCGGGCGCTCCGCGCCGCGCGGGTGGCGGTCGTGGCTCGGAACCGAGCCGCCGGAGGCGTTCGTGGGCTTCGGTCTCGACGTGGTCGCGCCCGCCGACGGGACGGTGGTGTCCGTCCTCGACGGCGTGCCGGACGGCGTCGCGCGCCGGTCGCCCGTCGCGGGGGCGGGGTACGCGCTGACGCAGGCGCGCCGGGTGCGGTCCGGGGTCGCGGCCGTCGCGGGCAACCACGTCGTGCTCGGGCTCGCGGGCGGCGGGCCGTACGTGCTCCTGGCGCACCTGCAGCGGGGATCGGTCGGGATCGTCCCCGGGCAGGCGGTCGCGGCGGGCGAACCGGTCGGCCGGCTGGGCAGCTCGGGCAACAGCACCGAGCCGCACGTGCACGTGCAGGTGACCGACTCGACCGACTGGGACACGGCTCGCGGTGTGCCGCTGGCCTTCTCGGTCGGCGGGCGGACGTGGGTGCCGCGCAGCGGCGAGGTCGTCGAGGGCTGACGCCCTCAGCGCGGACCGGGGTCGTCCTGCAGCCGCAGCACCGTGAACGAGATCGCCGGCAGGGACAGCCGCACCGTGCCACCGTCCACCGTGGTGTCGAGCGGTCGGGGCCGCACCCGGTGCGGGTCGTCGACGGTGTTGACGGCGAACCGGTCCTCGTCGTGGACCGTGGTGCACCACTCGACCCGCTGGGCTCCCAGCGCACGCGTGTCGACCTCGACCTCCGCGCCGTCCTGCGGCGAGCGGTTGACCACCAGCAGGGTGGTGCCGCGGTCGTCGCGCGTGGCGACGGCGTCGAGCGCGACGACCTCGCCGAACCGCGTGGTCGTGACGGTCGGTGCCGTGACGCCCAGCCGCAGGACGTCGCCCGCGCAGTGCGTCGCGGCCTGCGCGAACGGGTGGAAGATGGTCTGGCGCCACGCCGGCCCGCCGGGCTCGGTCATGATCGGGGCGATCACGTTCACCAGCTGCGCGAGGCACGCCACCTGCACGCGGTCGCTGTGACGCAGCAGCGAGACCAGCAGGCCGCCGACGACGACCGCATCGGTGGCGTTGTAGCGGTCCTCGATCAGCCTCGGAGCCTTCGGCCAACCCGGAGGAGGCCCCTCCTCCTCGAAACGGCTCTGGTACCAGACGTTCCACTCGTCGAACGAGATGCCGATGCGCTTGCGGCTGCCGAGCCGGGCGCCGACGTGGTCGGCGGTCGCGACGACGGAGTCGATGAAGTGGTCCATGTCGGCGCCCGAGGCCAGGAAGCTCGCGACGTCACCGTCGACCTCCTGGTAGTACGCGTGCGCCGAGACCATGTCGACCAGGTCGTAGGACTCCTCGAGGACCGTCGCCTCCCAGGCGCCGAACGTCGGCATCTGCGAGCCGGAGCTGCCGCAGGCGACGAGCTGCAGCCGGTCGTCGGCCTGCCGCAGGGCACGGGCGGTCTCGGCGGCGAGCCGTCCGTACTCGCGCGCGGTCTTGTGACCGGTCTGCCAGGGCCCGTCCATCTCGTTGCCCAGGCACCACAGCCGCACGTCGTGCGGCTCGACGGTCCCGTTGGCGATCCGGCGCTCCGACAGCTCGGTCCCCGACGGGTGCGTCGCGTACTCGTGCAGGTCGAGCGCCTCCTGCACGCCGCGCGTGCCCAGGTTCACGGCCATCATGGGCTCGACGCCGGCGCGGCGCGTCCAGGCCATGAACTCGTCGAGGCCGAACTCGTTGGTCTCGGTGCTGCGCCAGGCCAGGTCGCGCCGGACGGGACGCTCCGCGCGCGGGCCGACGCCGTCCTCCCAGCGGTAGCCGGAGACGAAGTTGCCGCCGGGGTAGCGCACCACGCTGACCCCGAGCTCGCGCACCAGGTCGAGCACGTCGGAGCGGAACCCGTGCTCGTCCGCGCTCGGGTGGTCCGGCTCGTAGACGCCGGTGTAGACGCACCGGCCCATGTGCTCGACGAACGAGCCGAAGACCCGGCGGTCGAGCTCGGCCACCCGGCGGTCGGGGTCGACCACGATGCGTGCGGACCGGTCCACGGTCACTGCCCTCCCAGCCCGGTGGTGGCGAACCCGCGGACGATGTGCCGCTGGAACAGGATGAAGACGACCAGCAGGGGCAGCGCGGCCAGGACGGCGGCGGCGTTGTCCTGCGCGTACTGCACGCCGTAGGCGTTCTCGACCGTCGCCAGGCCGACGGGCATCGTCATCAACCCGGGGTCGTTGACGGCGATGAACGGCCACAGGAAGTTGTTCCAGGCGCCGATGAACACGAAGATCGCCACCGCCGACAGCACCGAGCGCGACAGCGGGAGCACCACCGAGACGAAGGTGCGCCAGCGGCTGGCGCCGTCGACCCGCGCGGCGTCCTCGAGCTCGATCGGGATGGCGTCGAAGAAGCGCTTCAGGACGAACACCATCACCGGCGCCACCACCTGCGGCAGGATGATCGCCCAGTAGGTGTCGATCATGTTCAGCAGCAGCATCTCCTGGAACAGCGGGACGATCAGGATCTGCCCGGGCACCATGATCGACGCCAGGGTGGCCGCCATCAGCAGTCGTCGTCCGCGGAACAGCCCGCGCGACAGCGCGTACGCCGCCATCGCCGAGATCACCAGCGTGACCGCGGTGATGACCGTGGCGGTGAACAGGCTGTTCGCCAGCCACCGCACGAGGTCGCCCTGCTCGAGCACCGACCGGTAGGCCGCCAGCGTCCAACCGCCCTCCGGCACGACGCGCACCGGCAGGGCCGCGGCGTCGGCCTCGGACTTGAACGAGGTGACGATGCCCCACAGGAACGGCGCGACCCAGATCAGGCCGACGACGGCCAGCAGCACGACACCGCCGCCCTGCTGGATGAGGCGCAGCCGCGACACGCTCGTGGTGCGCCGCGCCGGTGCGCCGCGACCGGCGTCGACGGCGGTCACGACCGGACCCCCCGTCGTGACAGGAACCAGGCCTGGGCCAGCGAGATCACCACGATCAGCGCGAAGAACACGTACGAGATCGCGGCCGCGTAGCCGAGCCGGTAGTTGGTGAAGCCGGTGTCGTAGACGTACTCGAGGATCGAGCGGGTCGAGTTGTTCGGTCCGCCCATCGTCATCAGGTAGATCTGGTCGAAGACCTTCAGCGAGGCGAGCAGCTGCAGGATCACCACCAGGCTGGTGGTGCGCGCGAGCATCGGCAGGGTCACCGACACCAGGCGGCGCCAGGTGCCGGCGCCGTCGATCGCCGCCGCCTCGTACAGGTGCTGCGGGATGTTCTGCAGCGCGGCGAGGTAGAGCAGGAAGTTGAACCCCAGCGTCCACCAGAGCGTGGTGAGCGCGATCGACCACAGCGCGACGTTCTCGTCGGTGAGCCAGCCGATGCCGTCCGAGCCCAGCGCACCGAGCGAGGCGTTGAACAGCCCGAGGTCGGGCTGGTACATCCAGGTCCACAGGATGGTCACGACCGTGACCGGCAGCAGGAAGGGCGCGAAGAAGGTCAGGCGCCACAGCCACTGGCCCGGGCGCACCGCGTGCACGAGCAGCGCGAGCCCCAGCGACACGAGCACGAGGGGCACCGAGCTGATCACGGTGAACACCACGGTGTTGCGCAGCGTGGCCCAGACCTGCGGGTCCTGCAGGGCCTCGCCGAAGTTGGCGAAGCCCACGAGCGAGCCGCCCGATCCGGTGAGGCTCTGGTCGGTGAAGGCCATCCAGAGCCCGTAGACGACCGGCCCGACGAGGAACAGCGCGAACGCCACGAGGTACGGGACGGTGAACCAGCCGCCACCCGAGGCGAGCGGGCGGCGCGGCGTCGGGGGAGCGGTTGCGGGCGGTACCGCCACCTGTCGCTGCACGGTCGTCGTCATCGTCGCTCCCTCACGCCGGGTTCGGCTGGTCCAGGAGGCGCTGCACCTCGGCCTCGACGTCGGCCAGCGCCTGCTGCACCGACGCGCCGCCGTTCAGCGTGGTCTGCATCGCCTGCCCCACGCGCGTCTGGAACTCCGAGCCCGAGCCGGTGAACCACGCCTCCGGGTCGAGCACCACCTGGTCGGCCGCCACGGCGTAGTGCGCCTGGGGCGTCAGCTCGGCGTACTCCGGGGAGTCGACGATCGGCTGGTAGGCGGGGATGTGGCCGGCCTCGGCCCAGCGCAGCGAGTCCTTGAGGATGGCGGCCACGGCCTCGTGCGTCGCCTGCCGGCGCGCCGGGTCGGGCGAGTCCTGGTGCGGCAGCACGTAGCTGTGCGAGTCGGCGTAGGTGGCCGGTGTGCCGAACAGCGTCGGGATGACCGTGCCGTCGACGGGCACCCCGGCGGCCTGCATGCCGCGCAGCTCCCAGACGCCGGAGCAGAAGAAGCCGCTGCGGCCGCCGGTGAACTCGGCCAGACCCGCGAGGTAGTCGGCGTCCGGGTTGGCCACCGTCCCGTCGAGCATCTGCTTCATCGCGTCGAGGCTGTCGCCCGCGACGTCGCGGTCGATGCCCGACGGTTCGCCGGGACGCAGGGTCATCTCCGCGCCGTGCTGGAAGTAGAAGGTGGCGAACAGGCGCCACATCTGCGCGCCGTCGTTGACGTACCCGTAGGAGATCCCGTGCCCGCCGGCCACCTTCTGCAGCTCGGTGCCGGCGGCGAGCCAGTCGTCGAACGAGGAGATCTCGGTGAGCGTGCCGTCGGACTCGAGGAGCCCGGCCTCCTCGCAGTGCTCGGTGTTGTAGAACAGCACGAACGGGTGGGTGTCGAGCGGGATCGCGAACCGCTCGCCGTCGATCTGCGCGCGCTCCCAGACCGCCGGCGGGAAGTCGTCCTCGGTGACGCCCAGGTCGGCGAGCGCGTCCATGTCCCACGGGTCGAGCAGCCCCCCGGGCGCGTACCCGGCGAGGCGCGACAGGTGCAGCACCGCGAGCTCGGGTGCCCGGCCGCCGGCCGAGGCCATCGCGAGCTTGGTGTAGTACGGCGCCCCCCAGGCGAGCACCACCGGTTCGAGGTCGATGCCCTGCGTCCTCACCTCGGCGATGATCTCGTCCATCAGGGCGCCGTCGCCGCCGGACAGCAGCGACCAGTACCGGACGGTGGCCGCGTCGGGTTCGCCGGTGCCGCACCCGGCGACGCCGGCGGCGCCCAGCCCCGCGGCGGCCGCGGCGGTGAGGAACGAGCGCCGTCCGAAGGCGGGCCCGGTCGAGCGAGCAGGTGGTCTCACGTCGGCTCCTCGGGGCGGCCGTGCCACGTCGTCGTGGCCCTACCGGGCGTGTGAACGATCACATGCCCGTGTTCCCACCTTTCGATATCGATTGCCATGGCGTCAAGACCCCGCGCTCAGGAACAGCCGCGGAGCCGGATCGACGGAGCTGCCGGAGACCCGCGGCCGAGCCGGCACCCGCGGTCGGACCGGGGCGGTGGGCGCAGGCCCCGGGCCGCCGACGGGCGCCGAGGGGCGAGGTGTCGACTGCGGCGGTCGTCGCCCCGGGTGGTCAGGGCGGGTCGGGGTCGGGCGCGCGCCAGTGTCGTCCGGTGGCGCGGGCCGCGCGGACGTCGTCGTGGAAGGTGTTGCGCAGCAGCGTGCCTGGTGGATGGCCGTGGTGCGCGGGTGGGCGGAACACCGGTCGACCGTCACGGACCAGCATCACCCAGCCGTGCTCGGGTTGGGCGTGGATCTTCGTGTGGTGCCGTGAGCACAGCAGCGCCAGGTTCTCGATCGTGGTGGGACCGCCGCGTGACCACCAGATCACGTGGTGGGCCTCGCACAGACTGGGTGGTGCGGTGCAGCCTGGTCACATGCACCCGCCGTCCCGTGCGGCCAGCGCCGCGCGCTGGGCTGGGGTGGCGAGCCGGCCGAGGGTGCTCATCGACACCACCCGGCCGCACGACAGCATCACCTTCTCCAGGATGGCGTCGCAGACCAGCCGCGCCAGCGTGCCGGGCGAGACCCGTTGACCGGTTGTGGTGGTGGCGGTCTGCTGGTCGGCGTCGACGTGCACCACCACCCGCGGCACCGCGGCTCTGATCTGGTCGGCTCCGGGCCCGGCCGTGACGGCGAGCTCGGCCATGGTGACCAGGGCGTCGGCGCGGCGCTGCCCACGCGTCCGGACATCCGGGTCGCCGTCCTCACGAAGGGCGTGCCGAGATCGCTCGGCGATCGCGTCCAGGGTGGCGGTGAACGTCAGCCCACCGGCCGCGTCGAGCTGCCCCGACACCAGCACCATCCCGGTGGTGTCCGTGGTGACCGCGACGTGGCGGCGTTCGTGGGCGAACTCGTCGAACCGGTCGGCACCGCCGGGCAGCAACGCGTCCAGCAGGTGCTGGGCGAGCTTGTCGGCCGTCTGCGGGTCCCACCCGAGCGCCCGCTCCGTCAGCTCGGCGTCGACCTCCTCGCGCCGCTCGCGCACGACCTGCCGGGGCACCCGGTCCAGGCACCGGCGGGCGACGTCGACGTGCTCACGACTCACCGCACCGGCTGCCCACGCCTCACCCAGCCCACGCAGGTCACCGGCCTCCGGGCACGTGACGGCAGCGTTCGCCAGGTCGGCCTGCGCCCGGCCGGCCCGTACCCGGCACCGGTCGGTCAGCACCGCACGCGTCACCGCGCCTCGCCGACCCCGCGCGTCCGGCACCTCCCGCGACACCGACTCCCGCAGCAGCCTCGCCTTCTCGGCGGCCAGCCGCGCCTCCAGCTCGTGCAGGACCACGATCGCCTCGCGCACCTCGGCGTCGGCCAGCCCCCACGCGGGCGCGGCTGCGAGGTCGTCGAGACCGGCGCGGACGGCCGCGACCGCGCCCGTCACACCACCCCGACCCGCCTCACCCGCAGCCCCCACCGACATGCCTCAACAGTAGAGGCGACCACTGACAGTCCCTCTGCCGCAACGTAGATCGACGCGGACGAGCCGACCGGGCGCCGCCGCGAGCGCGTCACCACCTTCACCGGACGGGCGCGTACCGCAGCAGTGCCACCCCGGCTGCGAAGGACCTGGCCTCGAGCAGCTCGAGCTGCGGCACCACGAACCCGTCCGGGAACAACCGTCGTCCGCGTCCCTGGACGGCGGGGTAGACGAACAACCGGTACTCGTCCACCAACCCCGCGGTGACCAGCGCGTGCGAGAGCGTGATGCTGCCGGTCACGACGATCTGGCGGCCCTCGGCCTGCTTGAGCGTGCGGACCTGGTCGACGGGGTCGCCGCGCAGCACGGTCGAGTTCTCCCACCCGGGATCGTCGAGCGTCGAGGAGACGACGTACTTGTGCACCTGGTTCAGGTACGCGGTGACCCCGGTGGTGTCGTCGGTCTGCAGCGGCCAGTAGCCGCGGAAGTCCTCGAAGGTCTGCCGGCCGAGCACGAGCGCGTCCGCCTGCGCGTCGTGCTGGTGCATGACCTCGACCAGGTCGGCGTCGTCCGACCCCTCCTGCGGGCTGAACCAGTCGTCCAGCATCTCGATCGAGCCGTCCAGGGTGCAGTTCTGCGTCATCACGAGCGTCCTCATGCAGGTCCGACCGCCGGCGCGGGACGGACTCATCGGCTCCACCCGCGTCCCAGTGGCGTCCCAGTGGCCACGGGCACGGTGTCGCCATGACCGAGAAGACCACCCGACGCGAGGTCCGGCTGCGGACCACCGTCCTGCTCGAGCACCCGGCCGCGGCCGTGGCGGACGTGCTGCTCGACTGGGACCACGACCACCTCTGGCGGCGGCACGTCCGCTCCTTCACCTGCGAGCCCGCGGGCCGCGCCGTCGCGGGCCAGGTGCTCACCGAGCGCCTCGCCCTCGCGGGCCTGACCTTCACCACGACCACCGAGGTCGTGCGCGCCGACGCGCTGTCGGCCGCGTACGCCGGCGCGTCGGCCTCGGTGCGGGTGCGTGGCTCCCGCACGATCACGCCGCTCGACGCGACGGCGTGCCGCTTCACCAGCGAGACCGTCGTCGAGGCGCTCGGGGCGCTGCGGCTGCTCGCGCCGGTGCTCACCGACACCTACCGCCGGGCGGACGAGGCCGACGTCCTCGGCCTCCCGGCCGTCCTGCCCTCGATCCTCACCACCACGACCCGCAAGGAGATCCGCGCATGACCACGACACCGCTGCTCCCCGGTCAGGCTTCCGCGCCGGAGGGGCCGGCCGACCTGTCGATGATGTACGTGCTCCACCACGGCTTCCGGCGCGACCTCGCCCGGTTCCTCGCCGCCGCCCGGCTCACGCCGGTGCGCGACCGCACGACCTGGCAGGCGCTGGGACGACGGTGGGAGCTGTTCGGGCTGCTGCTGCACGACCACCACCACAAGGAGGACGAGATCCTCTGGCCGCTGCTGCAGAGCCGGGTGTCGGCGGCGGACGACACCGCCGCGGCGGAGGTGCTGGCGGAGATGGAGGCCGAGCACGCCCTCATCGACCCGCTGCTCGAGGAGGTCGGCGCGGGGTTCGCCCGGCTCGCCCAGGTCGAGGACGCCGAGCGTGCAGCGGCGCTCGTCACCGCGCTCGAGCGGACGCGCCAGGTGCTGGGCGACCACCTCGCCCACGAGGAGTCCGACGCGATCGCCGTCATGCAGCGCTACGTCGGGGGTGAGGAGTGGGAGCACCTGGAGCGCACCAGGTTCCGTGGGGGACTCAGCCCGGCGGACGTGATGCGGATGGTGCCGTGGGCGGTGCAGGGCCTCCCGGCGCCGGTGGCCGCGCGGATGCTGCAGGAGGCGGGCGCCGGCTTCCGGCTGATGCTGCGGTTGGGACGGCGCCGCTACGAGCGGCTCGACCGCGCTGCGTTCACCCACGTCCCCGACCACGTCGGCGCCGCCTGAGACCCACTCCCGCGAGGTCAGTCGAGCAGCTCCGCCAGGTGGCGCTCGACGTGCGCGACCAGCCGCGGCAGGTCCCACGCCCGGGCGAGCCCCACCGCTGCCCGGGCGTGCTGGCGTGCCGCGGGCAGGTCGCCCAGGGCGCGGGCGCCCAGCGCGAGGAACAGGTCGACCGGTCCGCTCGGGCAGGCCGTGCCGGCCGAGCACATCCGCCCCGCCCACGGCAGCGCCAGCGGGTAGGCCCGGGCGGCGAGGTCGCGGTCGTCGAGCCCGTCGGCGACCGCGCACGACATGCAGGCGTAGAGCAGGCCCATGTAGTCGGTGCCGTCGAGCGGGACGGGGTGCGCCTCCTGCACCTCACGCGCCACGTCGACGAGCCCGAGCCGCAGCAGCACCGTCACCGCGACGGGCGCCGCGGGGATGCTCGTGCTCTCGACGAGCCCCTCGACCACCGCCGCGAGCGCCTGGGTGTCGTCGCGCAGCAGCGCCGCGCACACGGCGCTCGCCGGGACGGCGTCGACCACGTTCGGCACACGCAGCTCGTCGGCCAGGACGGCGAGGCGGGCGAGCGCCTCGGCGGCCTCCCGGTCCTCGCCCCACAGCGTCCGCCACGGCACCTCCAGCACGCGCAGCAGCGCCTCCGCCGTCCCGAGCCCACGGGCCCGGGCGGCAGCGGCCGTCGTGACCAGACCCGTTCGGAGCGAGGCGGAGTCGCCGAGCTCGCTGGCGACGCTGAGGGCGAGCGTGGCGGCCAGCACCTCGAGCCGCACGTCACCCGCAGCCCGCGCGGCAGCCCGGGCCTCGGCCGCGTACCCGACCCGGTCGACCGCGGCGTCGGGACGCGACCGGGCCGTGAAGGCCGCGACCAGCGCGACGGCCAGCGCGCGGGGCTCGGCCAGCCGGCGTGCGATCGCCAGCGCCTCGGCCACCAGGGCGTCCGTGCGCGCGGTGTCGCCGCCGTAGAAGAGCTCCATCGCCAGCGCGAGCATCGCCTTGCAGCGCAACGGTTCCTGGTCGGCCGGCAGCCGGTCGAGCACCCGCTCGAGCGCCTCGACGATAGGCCGGTGCACGACGCCGTACGGCCGCACCTGCCACAGGGCACCCTCCATCGTCGACACCGCGGCACGAGCCGCGAGGCCCACGTCGTCCGCCCGTTCCGCCACGGCGACGGCCTCGTCGACCGCCTCGGAGACGCCGGCCCAGTCACCGCCCCAGCGGCACGCGTCGGCGAGCAGCATCAGCAGCTCGAACCGCTCCACCTCACCGACGTCCGGGTCGTCGGCCGTCCAGAGCAGGGCCCGGCGCAGGTGACGCGCCTCCTCGGCGTACGCGGACGAGGCACGGGCGGCCTCGGCCGCCGCGAGCACCGACCGCCACGCCTCGGCGCGGTGCGCGGGGCCGGCCTGCTCCCAGTGGTGGGCCAGGGCCGCCCGCACCCGCGGATCGGTGAGCCGCGAGGTCCGCTCGTGCGCTGCCGCGACCGCCGCGTGGGCCCGCGCGCGGATGGCCGGGGACAGCTGCGCGCGCACCGTCTCCCGCACGACCGCGTGCACGAAGTCGTAGGCGCCGGAGTCGTCGTCGACGACCAGCCCCGCCTCGACCGCCGGTCCGAGGACGTCGCCCGTCCTGGCCACGTCACCACCGGTCGCCGCGGCGAGCAGCCGCAGAGGCGCCGGTGCGTCCAGCACGGCGGCCGTGCGCAGCAGCGCCGCCGTCGCCGTGGGCAGCCGGTCGAGCCGGGCGCGCACGACGTCGGCCACCGAGCCGTCGACCCGGCCGCCATCGAGCGCGAGCTGGGTGAGGAAGAACGGGTTGCCCGCCGTGCGCCGCCACAGGTCGTCGGCGAGATCAGCTGCCGCGCCGTCCACCTCGTGCAGCCCGGCGAGCAGCTCGCGCGCCCCGGCGAGGTCGAGGCCGGTGAGCTCCGTCCGGGTCGCACCGGCACGCGCGAGCCGCGAGAGCGTCCCGCGGAGCGCGGCTCCCGACGCCTCGCCCGTCCGCAGCGTCAGCAGGACCGCGAGCCGGCCGTCGAGGTGCTCGACCAGGTGCGCGAGCAGGCCGAGGGAGTCGTCGTCGGCCCAGTGCACGTCCTCGAGCACGAGCAGCAGGGGACGCGTGGCCGCAGCGGCGGCGAGCCGGTCGGTGACGGCGTCCCAGGTGCGCAGGTCGTCCGGTTCGCCGTCACCCACCAGGGCCCCGGCGCCGCCCACGGCGTGCGCGAGGTCGGTCCCGACCCCGAGCCACGGCCACAGCGGCGGCGGCCGGTCGGGGGAGCACCGGCCGGTCGCGACGAGCCACCCCGCGGCAACCGCGTGCGCCGCGACCTCCTCGACCAGCCGGGTCTTCCCGATCCCCGCCTCACCGAGCACCACCGCCGGCGCGGCGCCGTCGGCCTCGAGGAGCAGCGCGGTGAGCCGGCGCAGCTCGTCGGAGCGACCTGCGAGCGGCCGCCGCACCCGGTGCGGGCCGGGTGGAACCGGTGCCGGCGCGGTCGGCAGCGGCGCCTGCCAGGCCAGCGCGGCGTCCTGCCGCAGCACGGCGGTCTGCACCCGCCGCAGGTCCGGCCCGGGGTCGACCCCCAGCTCGTCCGCGAGCGTCGACCGCAACCGGTGCAGCGTGGCGAGCGCCTCGGCCTGCTGGCCGCCGCGCACCAGCCCGACCGCCCGCAGCGCCCAGGCCCGTTCGTGCAGCGGCTCGAGGCCCAGCAGCTCGTCGGCGCGGGCGACCGCCTCGGCGTGCTGGCCCGCCGCGAGCAGCGCGACGGCGGACAGCTCGAGCGCCGTGCCGCGCAAGGACACCAGGCGCGCCCGCTCGGCGACCGCCGCCGGGTCGTCGGCCAGGTCGGTGTAGGGCGCCCCGCGCCAGGTGCCGAGCCCGCGCTCGAGGGCGGCCAGGGCGGCGCGCACGGTGTCGACCGACTCCGGTGCGGCCTGGGGCAGCAGGTGGTCGGGCACCGCCTGCAGCAGCCGACGGGCCTCGGTCACCGCGTCCGCGAGCGCGGTCGCGTCGGCGACCGGCAGGTGCAGGGCGTACCCGTCGTGGACCCGGACCAGCACCTCGCTCGCCGCCCGGGCGGCGCGGTCCGGCTCGAGCGCGCGACGGACCCCCGCGACGTAGCCCTGCAGGGTCGTCACCGCACTCGGCGGAGGGGCGTCGCCCCAGAGCCGCTCGAGCAGCACGTCGGTGCCCACGTGGCGTCCGCCCGCGAGGGCGAGCGCGGCGACCAGGGCGTGCTGGCGGCGGGTGCCGAGGTCGACGACGCGGCCCCCCTCGCGCACCCGGACCGGTCCGAGCACCTCCACCTGCACAGCCCGCAGCCTAGGTCGGGCTCACCACGTCGCGAGCCAGGACGGGAGCGCGTCGACCAGGTGATCCTGCACCGGTGCCAGGGCCGCCGTCGGCGGTCGAGCCAGCAGCTCGACCGCGGTCCAGGCCTTGACGGCGACGAGCGCCTCGACCGGCACGTTCGTCCCAGCGGCGCGCTCGTAGCCCGTCGACACCGCGGCGAAGTCGTCCGGTGCGCCGAGGCCCGGCACCGTCGCCGCGAGATCGACCGCAGGAGAGGCGAACCCGACCCGCTCCCAGTCCAGCAGCACGACGGTCCCGTCCGGTCGCAGGGCCCAGTTCCGCGGGTTGGTGTCGCCCGACACCAGCGAAGGCCCGGCCCACGTCGCGAGCGCGACCTCGCGGGCGTGGTCGAGCGCCGGTCGCGCCGACGCCGGCAGCCGCGCGAGCGCGGGTGCGGTCAGGTCGTCCGGCCACGCGGGGACGAACGGGTCGCCGAGCGCGGGCGGCTCGGCCCGGTGCAGGGCGGCCAGCAGCGCGAGCACGTCGGGATCGGCCGTCCACCGCCCGCGGGGCAGGGGCGCCGGGACGTGCTCGAGCACCAGCCAGCCGTCCCGGGCCCACCACGCGGACGGCACGCGCACCGCGGCAGGGAGGGACGGCGCGACGTCGGCGTAGAACGCCACCTCGCGGGCGACGGCGCGCTTCACCACGACGGCACCCCGGGGTCCGTCGACCCGCTCGACCGCGCTGCCGCTCAGGCCCCCCAGCGCGGTACGCGACCCCGGTCGACCGACCACCTCGGCGACGGCGTCCGAGACGGCGTCCGGCCAGCTCGGCACGCGCGTCAGTCCTCGCCGCCCACCAGCGCCCGCAGCAGCCGGCGGAAGGAGTCGAGCCGTGCGGCGCCGTGGTCGCCGGCCGCGCCGGACGCGACGTACTCGTCGAGGGCGCACTCCTCCTCGTCGTGCGTGCACCCCCGCGGGCACTGCGCCTCACCGGGTTCCAGATCGGGGAAGGCGTCCAGCAGTCCGGCCGGCTGCACGTGCGCCAGACCGAACGAGCGGACGCCGGGGGTGTCGGTGACCCAGCCGACGGTGTCGCCGTCGTCGTCGTGCAGCGGGAAGGCGACGGCCGAAGACGAGGTGTGCCGCCCGCGTCCGGTGACCGCGTTCACGACCCCGGTCGCCCGGTCGGCCGCCGGCACCAGCGCGTTCACCAACGTGGACTTGCCGACCCCGGAGTGCCCGATCAGGACGCTGTCGCGGCCGAGCAGCCGCTCGCGGACGGCCTCGACCCCGTGGAGGTCGCGCGCCTCGTCGCGCCGCGTCACCACCACCGGCACGTCGAGCGCCTCGTACAGCGCGAGGAACGGTGCGGCGTCGACGAGGTCGGCCTTGGTGAGGCACAGCAGCGGCTCGAGGCCGGCGTCGTAGGCGGCGACCAGGCAGCGGTCGACCATCCGGGGGCGCGGCTCGGGGTCGGCCAGCGCGGTCACGATGACGAGCTGGTCGACGCCGGTGACGATCACCCGCTCGACCGGGTCGGTGTCGTCGGCGGTGCGGCGCAGCGTCCCCGTCCGCTCCTCGACGCGCACGACCCGTGCGAGCGACCCCTCGGCCCCCGACACGTCGCCGACCAGGCCGACGCGGTCGCCGACGACGACCCCGGTGCGGCCGAGCTCGCGCGCCTTCATCGCGGTGACGGTGCGCTCGTCGTCGCCGTCGCCCACCAGCACCCCGTACCGGCCGCGGTCGACGGTCAGCACCCGGCCGGGGACGGCGTCGGCGTGCCGTGGACGGTCCTTGGTGCGGGGCCGGGACCCCTTGGGGTTCGGGCGGACCCGGACGTCGTCCTCGCTCCAGCGGCGGGCCATCAGGTCGCAGGCGTCCCGAGCACCTGGTGCCACAGACCCGGGAAGTCGGGCATCGTCTTGGCGGTCGTGGCGACGTCCTCGACGAGCACACCGGGCACGCGCAGACCGACGACCGCGCCGGCGTGCGCCATCCGGTGGTCGTGGTACGTGCGGAACCGCCCGCCCTGCAACGGCTTCGGCACGATACGGAGGCCGTCCTCGGTCTCGGTCACGTCGGCACCGAGCGCCGACAGCTCGGTCGCGAGCGCGGCCAGACGGTCGGTCTCGTGCCCGCGCAGGTGGGCGACGCCGCGCAGCGTCGAGGGCGAGTCGGCCAGCGCGCAGAGGGCGGCGACGACGGGCGTCAGCTCGCCGACGTCGTGCAGGTCGGCGTCGATGCCGTACAGCTCGCCGGTGCCCTCGACGGTGAGACCGTCCTGGTGCAGGGCGACCTCGGCGCCCATCTGGTCGAGCAGGTCGCGCCAGCCGTCGCCGGCCTGGGTCGTGCGCTGCGGCCAGTCGGCCACCGTGACCCTGCCCCCGCACACCAGCGCCGCGGCCAGGAACGGCCCGGCGTTCGACAGGTCGGGCTCGACCTGCACGTCGAGCGCCCCGATCGGGCCCGGCTCGACCCGCCACCGGTTCGGCGTGCTGTCGTCGACCACGACGCCGCAGTCGCGCAGGGTCTCGACGGTCATCTGCAGGTGCGGCTCGCTCGGCACCGCCTTCCCGTCGTTCACCACGGTGACGCCCTCGACGTAGCGCGCGCCCGACAGCAGCAGCCCCGAGACGAACTGGCTCGACGCCGACGCGTCGATGACCGCGCGACCGCCGGGCACACCGGCACCCTGACCGTGCACCGTGAAGGGCAGCGTGCCGCGGCCGCCGTCGTCGACCTCGACGCCGAGCGACCGCAGCGCCGTCAGCACCGGACCCATCGGACGCACCCGCGCCTGCTCGTCGCCGTCGAAGCGCACCGGGCCGTCGGCGAGCGCCGCCACCGGCGGCAGGAACCGCATCACCGTGCCGGCCAGGCCGGTGCGCACCTCGACGTCGCCGGTGAGGTCGCCCGGCACGACGTGCCAGTCGTCGCCCGCGTAGTCGTCCTCGACGGCGACGCCCAGGGTGCGCAGCGCCTCGGCCATCAGCAGCGTGTCGCGCGAGCGCAGCGGCGCTCGCAGCACCGACGGGGCGTCGGCGAGCGCCGCCAGCACCAGGTAGCGGTTGGTGAGCGACTTCGACCCCGGCAGGCGCACGACGGCGTCGAGCGGCGCGGACGGCGTGGGTGCGGGCCAGAGGTCGGTCACGCCCGGCAGCCTAGGACGCGTCCCGCCGCGCCCGCGGGGCCGTCCGGACGACGGGCGGAGTCGAGGGCGCGGCCGGGGGCACGGTCAGGAGACCGCCGCCTCCACCTTCGTGCGGGCCAGCTTCGCCTCGCGGCGCGCGCCCTTGGCCAGCGTGCGCGTCTCGTGCCGGGCCAGGCGGCCGGCGCGCCTGGCATCGCGCTTGGCGAGACCGGCGGCGCGCTTGGCGTCCTTGGCGGCCCGCTCGCTGCGCCAGGCCAGGCCCGGGCGCCCGTCGGTGTCGACGGCCGCGAGCAGCGCGCCGCCGAGCAGACCGAGCGAGGTGAGGAACCGGGTGCGCTGCTGCGCCTTGCGCTCCGGGTCCTTCTCGGACCAGAACTGGTTGTCGACGTAGGTGGCCGGCACGACCGTGGCCGCGAGCACCGCGGCGGCGAGCCGGGGGAGCCGGCCGGTCGCCAGCAGCGAACCGGCGAGCGCCATCGCCGCGCCGTTGGCGCGCACCAGCATCTCGGGGTCGTCGGGCAGCCGCAGCGGCTCGGCCAGGCGGCTCACCACCGGACGCGCGGTGTCGACGCGCGGCCCGGGGTGCCGCACGTGCTCGACGCCCTCCAGCACGAACGGGGCGGCCAGCAGGGGACGGGCGAGACGGCGCACGATGCTCATGGTCCTTTCGTACCGCACGCACGCCCCCCGGGCGACCCCTGGCGGGACCCCCGGCCCGCAGCCCACCGGCCGTCGGTGGCGGGTGCCAGAGTGGGGTCCATGTGCGGACGCTACGCAGCCAGCGCGAACGCCGACGAGCTCGCCGAGGAGTTCGAGGTCGTCGACGACCGCACCGGCGGGCTCGAGCCCGACTGGAACGTCGCCCCGACCAAGAGCGCGCCGGTGGTCCTCGAGCGGCCACGGCGCCCCACCGACGACGACCCCGAGCCCTCGCCCGAGCCGGTGCGCCAGCTGCGCACGCTGGTCTGGGGCCTGGTGCCGTCGTGGTCCAAGGACCGCAAGGGTGGCGCCCGCATGATCAACGCCCGCACCGACTCGCTGTTCACCAAGCCCGCCTTCAAGCGCGCCGCCACGGTCCGCCGGGCGCTCGTGCCGGCCGACGGCTGGTACGAGTGGCAGAAGAGCCCGAGCGCCCTCGACGCCAGGGGACGTCCGCGCAAGCAGCCGTTCCACATGCGCCGGCGCGACGGCGGCCGGGTCGCGCTGGCCGGGCTGTACGAGTTCTGGAAGGACCCGGCGGCCGCGCCCGACGACCCGGACGCCTGGCTCACCACCTTCACCGTGCTCACCACCGACGCCGAGCCGGGGCTCGACCGCATCCACGACCGGATGCCGGTGGTGCTCGACCGCGACCGCTGGGACGACTGGCTCGACCCGTCCGTCACCGACCGCGAGCAGGTGGAGCGGCTGCTCGAGCCCCCGCCCGCCGGCCGGTTCGTGGCCGTACCGGTGTCGCTGCTGGTCAGCAACGCGGCCAACAACGGCCCCGAGCTGGTCGAGCCGGTGCCGGTCGACGAGCTGGTCGGCGTGGTCGACCCGGTCACCGGCGAGCTGCTCGGCGAGCAGCAGGAGGCGCTCGACGTCTGAGGGGCGCCGGCCCTACAGCGCGCCGCCCGCGGCCGCCGGGGCCGAGGCGTCCTGCTGCCCGGCGTCGCCGACCTGCTCGCGGGCCAGGTAGTCCTCGAGGTGGAACAGGTTGTCGCCCGCGCGCTCGGCCACCGCCAGCAGGGTGGTCATCGAGGCGACCTCCTCGACCTGCTCCTTGAGGAACCACAGCATGAACTGCTCGCCGAGGGCGTCGTCCTCCTTGCGCGCGGCGCGGAACAGGCCCTCGATCTGCCGGGTCACCTCCTGCTCCTGCTCCAGCGCGAGCGCGATCGGCTCGGTGACGGAGGCGAAGTCGTTGCGCACCGGGTCGACGCCGGAGATGACCGGCTTCACGTCGCGGTCGAGCAGGTACTGCACGAGCATCATCGCGTGGTTCCGCTCCTCCACCGACTGGCGGTAGAAGTGGGCGGCGAGCTGCGGCAGGTCGTGGTCGTCGAACCACACCGCGAGCGCGACGTACTGCTGGCTCGCGGAGAACTCGTTGCGGACCTGGTCCTGCAGCAGGGACATGAAGCTCGGGGACGACAGACGCGGCGACATGGTCGCCAACCTAGTGGTCGGCCCGGCACCCCGGAATGCGTCCCCGCGACCTGCTGTTGGAGGCGGGTATGCAGGCCACGACGACGACCGGGCGCACGCTCGCGCGCAGCGCGGGCCCGTCCCGCCGGGTGCGCGGCGGCTGCGGGGCGGGACTACCCTCGACGGTGATGAGCGAGAGCACCGACGGCACGTCCGTCCCCGAGGTCGACCTGGGCGAACCGGGCGACACCCGCGCGCCCGAGGACGAGAGCGCCGAGCAGCGGCTCGTCCGGTTCGAGGGCGACGCGCTGCAGTACCTCGACCAGCTGTACTCGGCGGCCCTGCGGATGACCCGCAACCCGGCCGACGCCGAGGACCTGGTGCAGGAGACCTTCACGAAGGCGTTCGCGTCCTTCCACCAGTACCGCCCGGGCACGAACCTCAAGGCCTGGCTGTACCGCATCCTCACCAACACCTACATCAACTCGTATCGCAAGAAGCAGCGCCAGCCGCAGCAGTCCGCGGCCGAGGAGATCGAGGACTGGCAGCTGGCGCGGGCGGAGTCGCACAGCTCGACGGGGCTGCGCTCGGCCGAGCACGAGGCGCTCGACCGGCTGCCCGACTCCGACGTCAAGGACGCCCTCCAGTCGCTCCCCGAGGACTTCCGGATGGCCGTCTACTACGCCGACGTCGAGGGGTTCGCCTACAAGGAGATCGCCGAGATCATGGGCACCCCGATCGGCACCGTCATGTCGCGTCTGCACCGTGGCCGTCGCCAGCTGCGGGCGCTGCTCGAGGACTACGCCCGCGAGCGGGGTCTGGTGCCCGCCGCGGGTGCGCAGGAGGTCAGGTCATGAGCTGCGGCGACCCCCACGACGAGGACTGCCGGGAGGTCCTTGACGAGGTCTGGACCTACCTCGACAAGGAGGTGACCCGGATGGACGTGGAGCGGATCAAGCACCACCTCGCCGAGTGCGCCCCCTGCCTGCAGCAGTACGACCTCGAGGAGGCGCTCAAGGCGCTGGTCCGGCGGTCGTGCCACGAGCCGGCGCCGGAGAACCTCCGGCTCCGGATCATGACCCAGATCACCCAGATCCGCGTTCGGTACGAGGCGTAGCGCAGGGCGCGCACCGCGGACGACGAAGGCCCCGACCGGGATCCGGTCGGGGCCTTCGCACGGGTCCGTGCGGACGGCTCAGGCGTTGGGACGCTTGCCGTGGTTGGCGCCGTTGCCCTTGCGGGAACGGCGCTTGCGCGCGCGCTTGCTCATCTAGTCGCTCCTCGGTCGGGGACTGCCTGCGCCCATCGTCCCACACCGAGAGCGGCCGGACCGGACGGGCCCGGGGGCCGGCCGCGCGGTCAGGCGACGCGGGGGAGGTCGCGGTAGGGGCGCTCGGGGGCCTGGTCCGCCGTCGTCCACTCGTGGACGCGGGCGGAGGGGGACGGGTACCCGCCGGACCGGACGACCTTGACGAGGGCGACCAGCAGGACGGCGGTGGCGAGGACGGCTGCGACGATTACGAGTGCGGTCATGGCAGAAAGTCTGCTCCCGCGGCGATTCTGCCACCAGTGGCAGACGCGACAGCGTTCGTCGAATTCCTGCCAGCACCTGTGGCACACTCGTCGGGTGCTGCGTTCCGCCGTCGCCGTCGCCCTCCCGGGTGTCACGCCGTTCGAGCTCGGGGTGCTCTGCGAGGTGTTCGGCATCGACCGCACCGAGCAGGGCGTGCCGCTGGTCGACTTCGCCGTCGTCACCCCCGACCCCGGCCGGGTGCCCACGTCGGCGGGCTTCGACCTGCACGTCGAGCACGACCTGGAGCGCGCCGAGACCGCCGACCTGGTGGCCGTGCCCGCCCACGGCTACCCGTACCAGGGGCAGGCCGACCGCCGGCACGTCCCGGGGACGGGCGTCGACCCGCGGGTCCGCGACCTGCTGCGCCGGGCGGTCGACCGCGGCGCCTGGGTCCTCAGCGTCTGCTCCGGCGCCTTCACCCTGGCCGAGGCGGGGGTGCTCGACGGCCGGCGCGCCACCACCCACTGGCGCTACACCGACGACCTGGTGCGCCGCTTCCCGGCCGTCCGGGTCGATCCGGACGTGCTCTACGTCCAGGACGGCACCGTCGTCACCAGCGCGGGCACGGCCGCGGGCATCGACGCGTGCCTGCACGTCGTCCGGGAGGAGCAGGGCGCCGCGGTCGCCGGCACCATCGCCCGCCGGATGGTGGTGCCGCCGCACCGCGACGGCGGCCAGGCGCAGTACATCCACCAGCCGGTGCCGGTGTGCGACGACGAGGGCTTCGCACCCGTCGTCGCGTGGGCGCTCGAGCACCTGGAGGAGGACCTGCCGGTCGCCCGGCTGGCGCGGCGCGCGCAGATGTCCGAGCGCACCTTCGCCCGCCGGTTCCGGGCTGCCACCGGGGTCAGCCCGGCGGCCTGGGTCAACGCCCAGCGGCTCGACCGGGCCCGCGAGCTGCTCGAGGGGTCCGACCTGCCGGTCGAGCAGGTCGCCCGCCGCAGCGGGTTCGGCTCCTCCGCGGTGCTGCGGGAGCACTTCGCCCGCATCGGGACGTCGCCGACGGCCTACCGGCGCACCTTCGCCGGGGGCTCAAGGACGGCCGTCGCGGTGCCGACACAGACCGGGTGACCACCGTGAGCGAGCACGTGAGCAGCCAGCCCTCCGCGCCGGCGGCCGAGACCGTGGAGCAGCCGCTGTCCGTCGCGCCGTTCCTGCGCGCGCTGTCCGAGCTCACCGGCTCGGACCTGCACTGCAAGGTGGGCTCCGCCCCCCGCATCCGCATCGACGGCCGGCTGCGCAAGCTCCGCTCGCGCGACCTGACGCCCGCCGACACCCAGGCGATGCTCGACGAGATCATCCGGCCGGACCTCAAGGAGGTCTTCGCCAAGACCAACGAGGCCGACTTCGGCTACTCGATCCCGGGCGTGGGCCGGTTCCGCGTCAACGCCTTCCGCTCCCGCGGCTCCGTCGGCCTGGTCTTCCGCCGGGTCGCCATCGGCGCGCTCTCGCTCGGCGAGCTCGGCATGCCGCCGGCGCTCGCGGCCCTGGCCCTCGAGCCCCGCGGCCTGGTGCTCGTCACCGGCCCCACCGGCTCGGGCAAGACCACCACGCTCGCGGCGATGGTCGACCACATCAACACCAACCGCGAGGTCCACATCGTCACCATCGAGGACCCCATCGAGGTCCTCCACCAGGACAAGACGGCGATGATCAACCAGCGCGAGGTGCGCATCGACACCGAGAACTTCGCGGTGGCGCTGCGGGCCGCGATGCGCCAGGACCCCGATGTCGTCCTGGTCGGCGAGATGCGCGACTCCGAGACCGTCGGCGCGGCGCTGTCCGCGTCCGAGACCGGCCACTTCGTGATGTCGACGCTGCACACCACGGACGCCGCCGAGACGATCACCCGCGTCATCGACTTCTTCCCGCCGCACGAGCAGAAGCAGGTGCGGCTCTCGCTGGCCGCCTCGCTGCGCGGCATCATCTGCCAGCGCCTCGTGCCCCGCGCCGACGGCCAGGGCCGCACGGTCGTGATGGAGATCTGCATCAACACCGGCCGCATCGCCGACGCGATCGCCGACCCGGAGAAGACCTCCTCGATCACCGAGCTGATCTCCGAGGGCGGCTTCTACGGGATGCAGACCTTCGACCAGCACCTGGTGGGCCTGTACCGCGACGGCGTCGTCTCGCTCGAGGACGCCATGGGCGCCTCCTCGAACCCGCACGACCTCACGGTCGAGCTGCGCCGGCTGGGGCTGCTCAGCTGACCACCCTGTCGTTCGCCGTCACCGCCGAGGACACCGCGTCCGCCCTCGGCAGCGGCGACCTGCCCGTCCTCGCCACCCCGCGGCTGCTCGCTTGGTGCGAGGCGGCCACCTGCGCGGTCGAGGTGTCCGGCGCCGACGGCCGCACGTCGGTCGGCACCCGGGTGCGGCTCGAGCACCTCGCCGCCTCGGCCGTCGGCTCAGGCGTGCGCGTGACCGCCGAGCTGGAGCGCCAGGACGGCCGGCTGCTGCACTTCGCCGTCCGCGCCGAGGACGCCGCCGACGACCGCCTGCTCGCGACCGGCGAGGTCACCCGCGTCCTGGTCGACCCCGAGCGCTTCCTGGCCCGCGTCCCGACCCCCTGACCCCTGGTCCGTTTCCTCAGTTCAGTGTCGGACGTGACACCGAAGTGGCCGAACGACACGCGTGACACGCCAGCGAGCCTCGTTCAGTGCTCCGGGGCGGGCGGGGCGGCGTCGAAGCGCAGGCGGTAGGCCAGCAGCTGCACACCCGGCACCGGCTGCCAGTCGCGGTCCGGGTCGCGGACGAACCCCTGCCGCTCGTACAGCCGCTGCGCCGACCGCATCCACTCCTGGGTGCAGAGCACCACGCCCGCCTTGCCCGCGGCTCGCGACCGGTCGAGGCAGGCGCGCACGAGCGCGGCACCCACCCCGCGTCCCTGGGCGGACGCGGTGACGCCGAGCATCCGGAACTCGCCCTCGTCGTCGCGGCCGAGCTCGGCCAGCGGCGACGGCGGCAGCGCGAACGTGACGCTGCCGAGCAGCGTCCCGTCGTCGTCGACGGCCACGAGCACCTCGCCGTCGCGGCTGCGCGCCCGGGCGTCCGCGACCACCTCGAGGTAGGGGTCCGGCGTACCCGTCGGGTCGCCGTCGCGGTAGGCCTGCGCGACCAGGCGCCCGGCCTGGTCGAGCTCGTCGTCGCGGGCGGGCCTCACCAGCACGCCGTCACACCCCCAGCGTCTGGCGCGGGTACGCCGCGGCCGGGTCGGTCGCGACGTTCACCAGGTACGGGACGCCGGACGCGAACGCGCGGTCGAGCGCGGGCCCGATCTGCTCGGGCGAGGTGACGAGCTCGCCGCCGCCGCCGAGCGCGGTGACGACCTGGTCGTACCGCGTCTGCGGGGTGAGGTCGGCGACCACGTCGTAGCCGTAGAGCATGTTCATCGGGCCCTTCTCGAGCCCCCACACGCCGTTGTTGCCCATCACCATGACGACCGGCAGCCCGTGCCGGACGAGGGTGTCGACGTCCATCAGCGAGAAGCCGGACGCGCCGTCGCCGAGCAGCAGCACCACCTGGCTCGTCGGGTGCGAGAGCCGCGCGGCCACCGCGTAGCCGAGACCGGTGCCGAGGCAGCCGAACGGTCCGGGGTCCATCCAGCGTCCCGGCATCCTCGGCTCGACGAAACGGCCTGCGAACGAGACGAAGTCGCCGCCGTCGCCGATCACGACGGCGTCGGGGTCGAGCCGGCGGTTCAGCTCGCCGTAGATGCGGGCCGGGTGCACCGGGTCGGACGCGGACGCGAGCAGGTCGGCGTCCTTCGCGACGGCGGCCGCCGCCGCGTCGGCCAGACCCGTTGCCCAGCGGTCGACCTCGGCGCGGTCGACCTGCTGCGTGCGCTCGGCGAGCAGGTCGAGCACCAGCGCGAGGTCGCCGGCGAGGCCGGCGGCGAGGTCGACGTGCCCGGCCAGCTGGTCCGGGGCGTCGACGACGTGCACGACCGGGGCGTGTGCGGCGCCGTCCCCGCCTCCGAACTGCCCGTACCCGAGCCGGAAGTCGAGTGGCGTGCCGACCACCACGACGAGGTCGGCGCCGCCGAACGCCGCGCCGCGGGCGCGGGTGGCGAGCAGCGGGTGGCTGGCGGGCACGACACCGCGACCCATCCCGTTCGAGACGACGGGCACGCCGAGCCGCTCGGCCAGCCGGCGGGCCGCGTCCTCGGCACCGCACGTCCACACGTCCGACCCGAGCACCAGCACCGGGTGCCGCGCCCCGCCGAGCGCCCGCACCGCCGCGTCGAGCGCCGCGTCGTCCGGCTCGAGCGGGGCCGGCGCGACGACCTCGGGGACGTCGGGCAGCGCGCACCGCGAGAACAGCACGTCCATCGGGACGTCGAGGAACGCCGGTCCGCGGTGCGGCGACACCGCGGCCGAGAACGCGGCCGCCGTCCCCGCGGTGATGTCGTCGACCCGGTCGACGGTGGCCGCGTGCTTGGTGACCGGCGCCAGCAGCGGGACGTGGTCCATCTCCTGCAGGCTCCCGGTGCCCCACCGCCACGCCGGGGCGCGGCCGCCGAGCACGACCACGGGCGAGCCGTTGAAGTGCGCGGTGGTGACCGCCGAGACGGTGTTCGTCACCCCGGGTCCTGCCGTCGCGACGGCGAAGCCGGGACGCCGGGTCAGCTTCGCGACCCCCTCGGCGGCGAACACGGCGGTCTGCTCGTGCCGCACGTCGAGCAGCCGCAGGCCGGGCTCGTGCTTCACCGCGGCGTCGTAGACGGGGAAGACGTGCGCGCCGGACAGCGTGAAGACGGTGTCGACGCCGTGCGCGGCCGCGACCCGGGTGACCTGCTGGCCCCCGTGCCCCTCGGTGCCGGTGGTCGTCGCGGTCTCGTCCGTCCGGGGGGCGTCGTCGCTCATGCCCGGAGACTAGCCACCGGTGCGCGCCGGTCGGTCGACGCGCACCGGCGGGCCGAACCGCGTCGTCACGCCGGGGCTGAACAGCACGTGGTCCGGCGCGCGTCCCGAGGTGCCGACGATGCCGGCGTGCGGCACCAGGTCGTCGGCGACCTCGACCTCGGCGCGGTGGAGCGGCCACGGTTCGTGCTCGTTCGGCAGGAACCAGGTGCGGCCCAGGTGCTGGGCGTGCAGTCCCCAGCGGGCCGTGAGGAACAGCTCGAGCGGGCCCGGCTCCATCGGCTCGAGCACCCGCGTCCGCACCACGCTGCGCACGTGCCGGTACAGCCCGCGCAGGTGTGTGACGTAGCGGTGCTCGTCGGCGCCGTCGCGACCGATCGAGTGCTCGTGCCGCATCGTCGCCCACCGGTAGGGCAGGCCGGTCGTCGCGCGGGTGGCGGTGACGAACGCGAGCCGCTCTGCGTCGAGGCTGACGAAGACCACGCCCCGCCGGCCGCTCGCGTCGACCGAGTAGAGCCGGACGTTGGTCTCGAGGAACGTGCCGATGCCGCCCGGCAGGGCCGGGCCGGCGACCGCGACGTCGACCATCCGGAACGGCACCAGACCGACGAAGGTGCGGCCCTGCCAGACGTCCGGCTCGACCCCGGGCGGCATGAACCGCCGCACCGCGGACGGGTCGACCGCCCAGTGCACCATCGTGAGGTCGCGCCAGGACTGGTGCGTGAACGGCTGGCCGGTCAGGGGTCGGGCGACGGCGGTCAGCGGCTCGGGCTCGGTGGGCACGTCCCGATGCTGCCAGCCCGGGACACGGGAACGGGGAAGGTCCGGCACCGTGGCGGTGCCGGACCTTCCCCGGTCGGTCGTGCGGACGGACGGGTCAGGCGTCGGGCGGGGAGCCCGGACCGCCGGCGTGCTCGAGGTCGAGGTCCTTGACCCGCGGGTCGCCGGCGTCGGCGGTGTAGTCGTTCGTGCGGGTGCGGTCGGTGCCCTCGGCCACCTTCATCGCCCGCAGCACCAGCGTGGCGACCGCTGCCACCAGCAGGTTGAGCGCCACGGCGATGAACCCGGCGTAGACGATCAGGTCGGTGTCGAGCCCGAGGTTCTTCAGCGGGAACGCCGAGCCGCCGAAGTGCGGGCGGATGACCGCACCCCACTCACCGGTCGCCGGGTCGACCCCGACCTGCTTGATCGTGTACAGCATCCAGAACCCGGAGACCATGCCGGCGACCCAGCCGGCGATCAGGCCGCCGCGGTGGAACCAGCTGGTGTACAGGCCGAGTGCCAGCGCGGGCAGCGTCTGCAGGATGATGACGCCGCCGATGAGCTGCAGGTCGATGGAGAACTGCGGGTCGAGCATCACGATGACCAGCAGCGCGCCGACCTTGACCACCAGCGAGGTGAGCTTGGAGACCTTGGCCTCCTGCGCCGGGGTGGCGTCCTTCTTCAGGTACTCCTTGTAGATGTTGCGGGTGAACAGGTTCGCCGCGGCGATGGACATGATCGCGGCCGGCACCAGGGCGCCGATGGCGACGGCGGCGAACGCGACGCCGGCGAACCAGTCCGGGAACATCTTGTCGAACAGGAGCGGGACGACGGTGTTGGCGTCGACCTTGCCGGTCTCCTCGTTGACGATCGGCGTGATCTCGGCGGCGATGGCCATGAAGCCGAGCAGCGCGAGCAGGCCGAGGACGAACGAGTAGGCCGGCAGCGCGGCCATGTTGCGCCGGATCGTGTGCCGGTCCTTGGCCGCGAGCACGCTGGTGAGCGAGTGCGGGTAGAGGAACAGCGCCATCGCCGAGCCGAGCGCGAGGGTCGCGTACTGCAGCTGCGCCGGGCCGGACGCGAGCAGGACCCCGTCGCCGGGGTTGGGCGAGGCCTGGAACTTGGCGTCGGCGGCGCTGAAGATGCCGTCCCAGCCGCCGAGCTGGCTTGGGATGTAGATCACCGCGACGATGATGACGAGGTAGATCAGCGCGTCCTTGACGAACGCGATCAGCGCCGGCGCCCGCAGGCCGCTGCTGTAGGTGTAGGCGGCGAGGATCGCGAACGCGATCAGGATCGGCAGGTGCGAGACGAAGCCGGTGCCGGTCAGGCCCATCGCCTTGAGCACCGCCTCGATGCCCACGAGCTGCAGCGCGATGTAGGGCATGGTCGCGACGATGCCGGTGATCGCCACGAGCAGCGCCATCGTGGGGGAGTCGAACCGGGCGCGGACGAAGTCGGCCGGGGTGACGAAGCCGTGCACGTGGCTGACCGACCACAGCCGGACGAGGAACAGCAGCACGAGGGGGTACACGATGATCGTGTACGGCACCGCGAAGAAGCCGGCGGCGCCCGCACCGAACATCAGCGCCGGGACCGCGACGAAGGTGTACGCGGTGTACAGGTCGCCGCCGAGCAGGAACCAGGTGATCCAGCCGCCGAAGCTGCGCCCGCCGAGCCCCCACTCGTCGAGGTGCTCCATCGACTCGGCCTTGCGCCAGTTCGCCGCGTAGAAGCCCATCACGGTGACGAGCAGGAACAGGAACACGAAGACGGCCATCTCGACCGCGTTGATCTCCATCACCGACCACGCTTCCCGCGCACGTGCGCCCGGTAGACCGCGATCGTGCAGAGCACGCCGATGGGGATGATCGCGAGCTGGAACCAGTAGAAGAACGGCATGCCGAACAGGCTCGGCTCGCTGCGGTTGTACAGGCCGACGGCCAGGCACAGGACGATCGGCACCAGCAGCAGCCAGTTCAGCGGCGTGCGGTCGGCGTCGGGGCGGGACGTGCCGCGCGGGTCGGGTGGACCCGGTGGCGACTGGTCGTGGTGGGACGTGCTGCGATCGGACATCGTCGGCCTCTCTGCGTCCGTCCCGGGGTGGGGGTTCGCCCCGGGGGCGACGCAGAACCTACTCCCGATCGGGACGGATCGGACGCAAGGGAGGGCCGGGACGCCTGACGCGTCCCGGCCCTCGGGGTCGTGCGGTGCCGGGCGTCGTGCCCGGCGGACGGCTCAGGCCGCCTTGGTCTCCTTGTAGATCGCGTCGATCTCGGCGATCTTCGCCAGCAGCTGGTCGGCCACGTCGGCGTCGAGGCTGCCCTTGGCGCCGGAGGCGCCGGCGAGCTTGGTGGCCTCGTTGAACAGCGTGTGCAGGTTCGGGTACTTCTCGAAGTGCGGGGCCTTGAAGTAGTCGGTCCACAGCACCCACAGGTGGTGCTTGACCAGCTCCGCGCGCTGCTCCTTGATGATGATCGCGCGGGTGCGGAAGTCGGGGTCGTCGTTGTCGGCGACCTTGCCGATGATGGCCTTGATCGACTCGGCCTCGATGCGGGCCTGGGCGGGGTCGTAGACGCCGCACGGCAGGTCGCAGTGGGCGCTGACGTCGGTGACGAGTCGTCGGAACAGGCGCATGTCCGTCCTCTCCACGGACCCCGGGACGGGGCCACGAAACTGGTTGCGGGGGTGCTTGCGACACTACTCGCCGTGACGCACGAGCCGCACGCCGAGGGTCCTGCTGCGAGCGGGTCGCAGCAGGGGTTCCGGCGGCGGGTCCGCAGGTGGGGGCCGCGCCTGCTCCGGGTGCAGGGTCGCTCGATGCTGCCGACGCTCACCGACGGCGACCTGCTGCTCGCGCGGGCGGCGGCCGCCGCCCGCCCCGGCCAGGTCGTCGTCGTCGACTGGCGCGACGGCGTCCACCCGGTCGCGGTGAAGCGGTTGCTGCGCCGCGACGACGACGGCTGGTGGGTCGAGCGCGACAACCCCCGCGAGGGCACCGACTCGTGGTCGGCGGGCCCGGTGCCCGTCGACGGCCTGCTCGCCGTCGCACTGGTGCGGCTCTGGCCGCGGCCCGGGCGCCTCGCCCCGCCGCCGACGCCGCTCGGCTGACGTCGCCCACGTCACATCCCGCTCGCGATCCGTGCCATCCGGGCGCGCCTCTGGCAGGGTGGTCGACGAGGCGGGTGACCCCCGTCGCACGACGACGACCCGCGGCCCCGACCCCGGCCGCAGGAGCGCAGTGGCAGTCTCCGCCCGCGCCCGCCGTGCACCGCCCGAGATCCGTTCGTCCACCTGGGGTTCCTGCCATGTCCGCACAGCCCGTGTCCGCACAGCCCGTGTCCGCACAGCCCGTGTCCGCACAGCCCGTGCGCCCGTCCGCCCGCGCCCACCCCGATCTCGACGACCCCGTGCTGGCCGCGCACGTCGGCGGCAAGCTCGAGGTGGTGCCGACGCGCCCGCTGCGCGACCGGCGCGACCTGTCGATCGCGTACACGCCCGGCGTCGCCGACGTCTCGCGGGCGATCGCCGCCGACCGCTCGCTCGTCGACACCTACACCGGTCGCGCGCACACCGTCGCCGTCGTCTCCGACGGCACCGCCGTCCTCGGTCTCGGCGACGTCGGGCCCGAGGCCGCGATGCCGGTGATGGAGGGCAAGGCGTTGCTGTTCAAGCACTTCGCCAACATCGACGCCGTCCCGCTCTGCCTGGCCACCACCGACGTCGACCAGCTGGTCGAGATCGTGGCAGCCATGGCACCGACGTTCGGCGGCATCAACCTCGAGGACATCAGCGCGCCGCGCTGCTTCGAGGTCGAGCGCCGTCTGCAGGAGCGGCTCGACCTGCCGGTCTTCCACGACGACCAGCACGGGACGGCGGTCGTCACGCTCGCGGCCCTGCTGAACGGGTGCCGCGTGGTGGGCAAGCCGCTGGCCGGCGTCCGCGTGGTCGTCAGCGGCGCGGGTGCCGCGGGCGTCGCCATCGCGGCGATCCTGCGGCGGTCCGGTGTCCGCGACGTCGTGGTGTGCGACTCGCGCGGGATCGTGGAGCCGTCGCGCGACCTGCCCGACCACAAGCGGCGTCTCGCGGCGACGACCAACCCGCGCGGGCTGCGCGGCACCCTCGCGGACGCGATGGCCGGCGCCGACGTGTTCGTCGGCGTCTCCGGCGGGCACGTGCCGGAGGAGGTCGTCGCGTCGATGGCCGACGACGCGATGGTGTTCGCGATGGCCAACCCCGACCCCGAGGTGCACCCGGACGTCGCCGCCCGGCACGCCGCCGTGGTCGCTACCGGCCGCAGCGACTTCCCGAACCAGATCAACAACGTGCTGGCGTTCCCGGGCATCTTCCGCGGCGCGCTCGACGTGCGCGCGTCCCGCGTCACCGAGGGCATGAAGATCACTGCGGCGCAGGCGATCGCAGCGTGCGTCACCGACCCGACGGCGGACGAGGTGGTGCCGTCGGTGTTCGACCCGGCCGTCGTCCCCGCGGTCGCCGCAGCGGTCGCGCGCGCGGCCGACGAGGACGGGGTCAGCCGCCGGGCGTGAGCACCTGGCTGTGGGTGCGCTGCAGCACCTGCTCGCCGCCGCGCACGTGGGCGTGGTCGACCTCGACGGCTGCGCGGCCGCCGTGGAAGACCACGGTCATGACGCCGTTGTCGAACCACATGCCGTGGTCGACCTCCCAGTCGACCGCGGCGTCCTCGACGCCGGCGCGGCGGGCGAGCCAGTGCAGCAGGGTGCGCACCGGCAGCATGTTCAGCAGGTGGTTCGCGATCCGGATCGGCGGCTCGAGCGGGTTGCGGAACGGCGACATCACCAGCTGGTGGAAGCCCGTGCGCGCCGGGTCGACCCCGTCGAGCCGGGCGTTCGCCGTGTAGGAGCAGTGCACGTCGCCGCTGAGCAGGATGACGCTGCGCGGCGGGGTGTCCTGCCGGCCGACGCGGGCGATCAGGTCCATCAGCCGGTGGAAGCTGGTGCGGAACGCCGACCAGTGCTCGAGGTCGACGGTCTGGCGCAGCCACTCGGCGAACCGCTGCCCCAGCCGGCCCCAGCGGCCGCGCGCGAGCGCCTCGTCCCAGCCCTCGAGGTGGTGGATGCCCGGCAGCAGCAGCACCGGCAGCGTCGAGCCGATCATCAGGTGGTCGAGCCTGGTGCCGTCGTCGGGCAGCACCTGCTTGCTGAACCAGTCCCACTCGACGTCGTCGACCATCGCGCGTCGCTCGGGGTCGAGCACCCGCGAGCAGCGCGAGTCGATGACCACGAGGCGGATCTGGTGCTCGCCGCTGGCGAAGTCGCGGGTGAAGCTCCACCGGGCGCTGTCGGGGTTCGCGTCGGCGTCCCAGGCGAACTCGTCGAGCAGGCGGGTGCGCTCGTCGTCGTCGGTCGTCTCGCGCACCATCGCGTAGAGCCGGTCCTGCGCGAGCTCGTCGGGCGAGAGGTTGCCGAGGTGCTGGTAGACCCAGTACGACCCGAAGGCGCCGACGACGCGCTCGCGCCACCACGGCGTGCGGGTCACCCGGTCGCGCCACTCCTGCGAGGTGTTCCAGTCGTCGCGCAGGTCGTGGTCGTCGAGGATCATCGCGGTCGGGACGGTCGACAGCAACCAGCGGACCGTCGGCTCCATCCACGAGTCGTGGTAGAGCCAGGTGTACTCCTCGAAGTTCTGGATCTCGGCCGCGACCTCGGTCATCGGGTCCTCCGGGTCGAGGTCGTCCTCGTCGTCGACCCCGTGCTGCGACAGCAGCCGCTGCCGCTGCTGGGGCGACGGGATGTCGGCGTAGACCTGGTCACCCGCGAGGTACAGCGCGTCCGGCCACCGCTCGTGCGCGCTGGCCATCATCCGGTTCGCCAGCGCCACCAGCGCGTCGGCGCCGACCTCCTTCAGGTGCTCGGGGTCCATCGGCGCCGATCGGCGGCACGACCCGAACGACAGCCGGAACGACTCGTCGTGCCGGAAGGTGCGGATGACGCTCGGCGGGAAGGTGCCGCCCGGCTCCGGCCACACCGCGGCGTCGTCGAGGAGCACCTCGTACTCGTGCTCCGACCCCTCCGACAGGTCGTCGAGGCACACCAGGGCGAAGTGGTGGCCGTGCACCGTCCAGGTGCGCTCGGTGCGGTCCTCGACACCCGGCACGCGGACGCGCACCTCGCACGGCCGGTCGGTCTCGACCCAGATGGTCGCGCGGTGGGTGTCGACGTAACGCAGCAGCGGGCCGAGGAGCAGCGCGGGGGCGGCCGGGTCGGTCATGTCCGCAGGCTAACCGCCGCGGGCGGCGCCCGGTGGCCGGACGTCCTGGGAGGACGCCGGCAGGCGCGCGCACCTAGGGTGGGACGGTGCTCGCCGTCCACGCCGCCCGCCAGTCCGCCGACGACCCGCTGAGCGGTCTGGAGGTGGGGGAGCGTCCCGAGCCCGAGGTGCCCGACGGCTGGGCGCGGGTGCACGTGCGGGCCGCGAGCCTGAACCACCACGACCTGTGGAGCCTGCGCGGCGTGGGCCTGCCGGCCGACCGGTTGCCGATGATCCTCGGCTGCGACGCAGCGGGCGTCGACGACGACGGCAACGAGGTGGTCGTGCACGCGGTGGTCTCCTCGCCCGACTGGGTCGGCGACGAGACCGAGGACCCGAAGCGGTCGCTGCTGTCGGAGGTGCACCAGGGCACGTTCGCCGAGCAGGTGGTCGTGCCGCGGCGCAACCTGGTGCCCAAGCCGGCCGAGCTCACCTTCGAGGAGGCCGCGTGCCTGCCGACGGCGTGGCTGACGGCCTACCGGATGCTGTTCACCAAGGCCGCCGTGTCGCCCGGTGACACGGTGCTGGTGCAGGGCGCGGGCGGTGGCGTCGCCACCGCGGCGATCGCGCTCGGACGCGCTGCGGGACTGCGGGTCTGGGCCACCAGTCGCGACGAGGCCAAGCGCGCCAAGGCGGTCGAGCTCGGCGCAGACCAGGCGTTCGAGTCCGGCGCCCGCCTGCCCGAGCGGGTCGACGCCGTGCTCGAGACCGTGGGAAAGGCCACCTGGTCGCACAGCCTGAAGTCCTTGCGTCCCGGCGGCACCGTGGTGGTGTCAGGGGCCACGTCCGGCCCCGACCCGTCGGCCGACCTGAGCCGGGTGTTCTTCCTGCAGCTCAACGTGGTCGGCTCGACCATGGGCACCCGCGCCGAGCTCGACCGGTTGGTGCGGCTGTGCCGCAGCACCGGCGTGCGACCGGTGATCGAGCGGACCATCCCGCTCGAGGACGCCCGCGAGGGCTTCGCGGCGATGGCGGCGGGCGACCTGTTCGGCAAGGTCGTCCTCACCCGCGGGTGAGCGGGGACGACGCGTGAGGTACACGACCACGATCGAGGTCGACCGGCCGCTGGGCGAGGTCGCGCGGCTGCTCGCCGACCCCGCCACCCGCGCCTCCTGGCTGCGCGGCCTGGTGCGGCACGAGCCGGTCAGCGGCGAGGACGGCCACGTCGGCACCGTCTCCCGCGTCGCGCTGCGGTCCGGCAAGCAGACGATGGAGGCCACCGAGACCATCACCCGTCGCGAGCCCACCGACCTCGACACGGTGACGGCCGGCACGGTGGTGCGGTTCGAGCGCGAGATCGTCGCCGACGGGATGTGGAACGCCGCCCGGGAGCGCCTCACCGAGGCCCGGCCCGGCACCACGCTGTGGGTGAGCGAGAACGAGTTCCGGTTCGACCACCTGGTCATGCGGGTGCTGGCACCGCTGATGCGCGGGACCTTCCGGAAGCAGTCGCTGGCGCACCTGCGCGACTTCAAGACGTTCGCGGAGGACGGCACCGACGTCCGCGATGCCGCGATCTGACGGCCGGTCAGCGGGCGACGATCGCGCGCTGCAGGTGGTCCCCCGCAAGCGGGAGGTGCCCCCGGTCGGCGGCGAGGTGCCGGCGCCGGGCTCGCGCCGACCCGCGCAGGGCGCGGACCAGGCGGGTCGAGGCGGCGGTGGTGAGGTCGTCGCGGTGCTGGTGGGCCATCATGCGGTCGTCGAGGAACATCGTCGTTCTCCTTCGGGTGTCGTGGCGGGTGCCGTTGCGGATGTCGTGACGGGAGTCGTTCAGGACGAGGGCTTGTCGCGGTTGGCGAGCACCTCGCGGATGGTGCGGACGGCGTCGGTGAGGGCGGCCTCGACCTCGTCGGCCTGCGTGTCGGTGACGCCGTGCCGGCGGGCCAGGGAGCGCACCTCCGACCGCAGCTGCTGGACGGCCGACTCGGCACGGCCGAGCCCCTCGGACGCCTTGCGGCCGGCGCCGGACCACTGCGCGGTCCAGTCGTCGGACCCCGAGCCCGAGCCCGACCCGACGGGACGGCTGCTCGAGCGGGCCTGCTTGGCCGCCGAGCGCAGCTCGTCGCGCAGCGACCTGCTGGAGGCCCGGACGTCCTCGCGCACCTCGGCGGCCATCCGCCGCACCGACGCCGTGATCTCGGCGTCGAGGTCGTCGAGGTCGGTCGTGCGCGAACGCACCTCGGCGCGCCCCGCGTCGGTGATGCGGTACACGGCCTTGCGGCCCTCGTCCTCGCGCTCGACCAGGCCCTCCTCCTCGAGCCGGGCGAGCCGCGGGTACACGGTGCCGGCGCTGGGGGAGTACATGCCGTCGAAGCGCTCCTCGAGGGCGCGGATGACCTCGTAGCCGTGGCGAGGCGCCTCGTCGAGCAGACCGAGCAGGTAGAGCCGCAGCTGACCGTGCCCGAAGACCGGGCTCACAGGTGCTTCCCGAGGTCCGAGCCGCCGAGCGGCTGGGTGCTGTCGGTCGACGGGACCGGCTGGGTCGCCTCCTCGCGCGGCTGCGCGGGGTGGGCGTGCAGGACGGTGACGTCGCCGGACACGGTGGTGGCGGTGATCTCGACCCGGCCCTCGCCGGTGCCCCGCAGGACGCCCTCGACCTTGCCGGGACGCCGGGCGACCTCCTCGTGGCCGGCCGTGACGCGCCCGGACACCGACTTGGCGCTCAGCTCGTAGCCGGACCCGTGCGGGATGCGGACGACGACGTCGCCCGACACCGACTTGGCGAACAGGGTCGCCGGGGCCCGCTCCAGGTCGACGCTGAGCGAGCCGGACACGCTGGTCGCCCGCAGGTCGCCGAGCTCGGCGGCGTGCACGGTGAGCGAGCCGGAGACGCTCTGCCCGGTGAGCGGGCCGCGCTGGTTGCGCACGTCGATCTCGCCCGAGACGGTGCGGGCGTCGAGGTGCCCCGTGACGCCGTCGACGACCACGGTGCCCGACACGGTCTTCACCCGCGCCGGGGCGTGCGTGCCGCTCACCAGGCCGTCGGCGGAGACGGTGCCGAGGGTCACGGTGACCGAGCGGGGGACGGCGATGCTGATCTCGACCGAGTCCATCGAGCGACCGAGGTCCTTCAGGCCCTTGAGGCCGCCGGAGAACAGGCCGTCGAGCCAGGACTCCCACTGCATCTTCGGGTGCTCGAGCCGCAGGGTCGCGCCGTCCCAGTCGACGTCGATCGGCCGGCCGCGCACCGACGACACCTCGACGGTGATCGAGTCGAGGTCGTCGTGGGCGACCACGTCGACCCGGCCCGCCAGCGTGCGGACGACCAGCTCGCGCGGCGGCTCGTCCGGCCCGCCCACCTCGACGACCTTGGGACCGTCGATGCTCCAGTGCTCTGCCATGGCTCCTCCTTCTCGCGATGTATCGCGTCTGTGGCGATCACGTTATATCGCGAGTTGCCGACGGTCAAGATATATCGCGAGTGCGTTCCGGCGGCTGGGGACGGCGGCGCCCACCGGATCGGCGCAGGGCCCAGGATGGGGTCATGCAGCAGCCGCTCGCGCCGCCACCCGGACCACCGCCCGGACCGGTCGGCCGGCCCGCCCGTCCGCCCGGGCTGGGCGCCGGTGCACGTGTGGCTGCGGCGGCGATCGTCCTCGGCGGCGTCGGACTGGGCTCGGTGCTGGTGTTCTACGGGATCGGCGCGCTGCTCGACGCCCTGCTGGACGGCGGTGCGGTCACGTGCGGGGAGCAGGTCGGCTGCGGCATCGGCACCGGCTTCTGGATGGTGGGCGTCGCGGCGGTCGGCTGGGTCGTGGGATTCGTCGCCGCCCTCGTGGTCGCGTTCGCGCTCCCGGCGCGGCTCACGACGGGGCGCGCGCTCGCGGTCGCCGGGTGGGTCGCGGGAGGGGTCGTGCTGCTGACCGCGCTGGCGATGGCGGGGGTCGTCGTCGCCGACGCGGGGAACGTCCGGCCGCCCGGCTGACGGGGCTGCGCCCGGTCAGGCCTCGGGCAGGCCCAGCCAGGCCTTCCAGCCGCCGTGCAGCACCAGCCAGGCGACGAGCCCGTGACCCGCCTGGTTCGGGTGCACGCCGTCGCCGGCGGCGAGGTCGGCGAACCAGTCGTTCTGGGTGCTGAGCGGTCCGTAGCAGTCGACGTAGGTCACGCCGCGCCGGTCGCACACGTCGCCGAACGCGGCGGACAGGTCGGCGACGCGGTCGTTGCGCGCCGCGTCCAGACCCGGCACCGGGCCGACGACGAAGGTGGCGATCGAGCGCGACATCGCGTCGTCGAGGACGTTCGCCAGGTTGAGCCGGCTGCGGGCCGTGCTGGTGCCGAGGTCGAGGTCGGCCGACCCCAGGCCGACGACGAGCCGGTTGTCGCACGAGTCGTCGAAGCGGCGCGAGGTCTCGGTCAGCCAGCGGTCGAGCAGGCCGGCCGTGCCCTCCCCGGGCACGCCGAGCGGGAAGACGGTGAGACCGCCCGGGGGGACGGGGGTGCTGCGCGCCGCGACGCGGCCGGTCCAGCCGAGCGCCTTGGCGTCGCCCACGCCGGCCACGAGGTCGTCGCCGACCACGCAGACCCGCAGGCCGCCGGGGGTGGTCTCGTCGGTCATACCCAGTTGTCTACCAGTCGTTCTCGTCGTCGTCGTCGAGGCGCGCGAGCCAGGTGGCCAGCCGCTCGACCGGCGTCTCGAACTCGGGGTGGACGTCGACGAAGGCGCGCAGCTGCTCGGCCACCCACGACAGGCTCACCTGCTCGTCGCCGCGCCGGTGCTCGAGCTCCTCGATGCCGCGGTCGGTGAAGTACACGCCAGTGCTCCGGAGGATCGCGTCCGTCAGCGGGCGAACGCCTGCTCGACCAGCGCCTGCTGCTCGACGGCGTGCTTCTTCGACGACCCGGTCGCGGGCGACGCGGACGCCTTGCGCGACACGTGCCGCACCGGACGGCCGAGCAGCTCGGGCAGCGCCAGCGCCATGAACGGCCAGCCGCCCTGGTTCGCCGGCTCCTCCTGCACCCACACCAGCTCGGCGTCGCCGAACGGCGCGAGCGCCTCGCCCCACGCGTCGGCGTCGAGCGGGTACATCTGCTCGGCGCGCACGATCGCGGTGCGGGTGTCGCCGGACTTCACCCGGTGGGCGACGAGGTCCCAGTAGACCTTGCCCGAGCAGGCGAGCACGCGGTCGACGCCCCTGGCCTGCTCGGCGTCGGCGAACTGCTCGCCGACGACCGGGCGGAACCCGCCGGTGGTGAAGTCCTCGACGTCCGACGTGGCGGCCTTCAGCCGCAGCATCGACTTCGGCGTGAACACCACGAGCGGGCGGCGCGGCCGGCCGTACGCCTGGCGCCGCAGCAGGTGGAAGTACGACGCGGGCGTCGACGGCATCGCGACGGTCATGTTGTCCTCGGCGCACATCGCCAGGTACCGCTCGATGCGGGCGGACGAGTGGTCGGGCCCCTGGCCCTCGTAGCCGTGGGGGAGCAGCAGCGTCACCGACGAGTTCTGGCCCCACTTCTGCTCGGAGGAGGAGATGAACTCGTCGACGATGGTCTGCGCGCCGTTGGCGAAGTCGCCGAACTGCGCCTCCCACAGCACGAGCGCGTCGGGACGCTCGACGGAGTAGCCGTACTCGAAGCCCATCGCCGCGAACTCCGACAGCAGCGAGTCGTAGACCCAGAACCGCGCCTGGTCGTTCGACAGGTACAGCAGCGGCGTCCACTCCTCGCCGCTCGACCGGTCGGTGAGCACGGCGTGGCGCTGCACGAACGTGCCGCGCCGCGAGTCCTGCCCGGCGAGCCGGACGGGGGTGCCCTCGAGCAGCAGCGAGCCGTAGGCGAGCAGCTCGCCGAAGCCCCAGTCGACGCCGCCCTCGCGCGACATCTGCGAGCGCTTCTCGAGCAGCTGGCGCAGCTTGGGGTGCACCGTGAACGAGGACGGCGGCGAGACGTACGCGTCGCCGATGCGCTTCAGCACCTCGGGCGAGACGGCGGTCTCGCGCTGCGGCTTGGCGGTGGCGTCGTCCTCCTGCTGGGCCGTCGGCTGCTCCAGGCCGCCGGGCGCGTCGGACCCGTCCGCCTGGCGCGGGTCGGGGGCGGACGCCGTCTCGCGGGTCTCGGCGAACACCCGCTCGAGCTGCTGCTGGTAGTCCTTGAGCGCCGCCTCGGCCTCCTCGACGGTGATGTCGCCGCGGCCGATGAGCGACTCGGTGTAGATCTTGCGCACCGACCGCTTGCCCTCGATGAGGGAGTACATGAGCGGCTGGGTCATCGACGGGTCGTCGCCCTCGTTGTGACCGCGACGGCGGTAGCAGACCATGTCGATGACGACGTCCTTGTCGAACTCCTGCCGGAACTCGAACGCCAGCTTGGCGACCCGGGCGCAGGCCTCGGGGTCGTCGCCGTTCACGTGGAAGATCGGCGCCTGGATCATCTTGCCGACGTCGGTGCAGTAGAACGACGAGCGGCTCGAGGTGGGCGAGGTCGTGAAGCCGACCTGGTTGTTCACCACCACGTGCACGGTGCCGCCGGTGCGGTACCCGCGCAGCTGCGACAGGTTGAGGGTCTCGGCGACCACGCCCTGGCCGGCGAACGCGGCGTCGCCGTGCATGAGCACCGGCAGCACCGGGAACGACTCGCCGGCCTTGTTCAGCCGGTCCTGCTTGGCGCGCACGACGCCCTCGAGCACCGGGTTGACCGCCTCGAGGTGCGACGGGTTGGCCGCGAGGTAGACCTTGGTCGACGCGCCCGACTCGGCGGTGAACTGGCCCTCGGTGCCCAGGTGGTACTTCACGTCGCCGGAGCCCTGCACCGACCGGGGGTCCTGGGTGCCCTCGAACTCGCGGAAGATCTGGCCGTACGACTTGCCGGCGATGTTCGCCAGCACGTTGAGCCGGCCGCGGTGCGGCATGCCGATGCAGACCTCGTCGAGGTCGGCCTCGGCGGCGGCCGACAGCAGCGCGTCGAGCAGCGGGATGACCGACTCGCCGCCCTCGAGGCTGAACCGCTTCTGACCCACGTACTTGGTCTGCAGGAAGGTCTCGAAGGCCTCGGCCGCGTTCAGCCGGCCGAGGATGCGCAGCTGCTCGTCGCGCGAGGGCTTGGCGTACTTGCGCTCCACCCGGTCCTGGATCCAGCGGCGCTGGTCGGGGTCCTGGATGTGCATGTACTCGATGCCGGTGGTGCGGCAGTAGGAGTCGCGCAGCACCCCGAGGATGTGCCGCAGCTTCATCACGGGCTTGCCGCCGAAGCCGCCGGTGGGGAACTCGCGGTCGAGGTCCCACAGCGACAGGCCGTGGGTCTGCACGTCGAGGTCGGGGTGGCGGCGCTGGCGGTACTCGAGCGGGTCGGTGTCGGCCATCAGGTGGCCGCGCACGCGGTAGGCGTGGATCAGCTCGATGACGCGGGCGGTCTTGTTGACCTCGTCCTCGTCGGAGAAGGACTTGTCGACCACCCAGCGGACCGGCTCGTACGGGATGCGCAGCGAGCGGAAGATGCGGTCGTAGAAGCCGTCCTCGCCGAGCAGCTTCGCGTGCACCACGCGCAGGAAGTCGCCGGACTGGGCGCCCTGGATGATGCGGTGGTCGTAGGTCGAGGTCAGCGTCATGACCTTGCTGACCGCGATGCGGGCCAGCGTCTCCTCGGACGCGCCCGCGTACTCGGCGGGGTACTCCATCGCGCCGACGCCGATGATCGTGCCCTGGCCGGCCATCAGGCGCGGCACCGAGTGGACGGTGCCGATCGTGCCCGGGTTGGTCAGCGAGATCGTGGTGCCCTGGAAGTCCTCGACGGTGAGCTTGCCGCCGCGCGCCCGGCGCACGACGTCCTCGTAGGCGGCCCAGAACTGGGCGAAGTCCATCGCCTGCGCGCCCTTGATCGACGGCACCAGCAGCTGGCGGGTGCCGTCGTCCTTGGCGAGGTCGATGGCGATGCCCAGGTTGACCTCGGTCGACCTCAGCACGGCCGGCTTGCCGTCGACCTCGGCGTAGCCGTAGTTCATCTCGGGCATGTGCGCGAGCGCCTCGACGATCGCGAAACCGATGAGGTGGGTGAACGACACCTTGCCGCCGCGGGCGCGCGCGAGGTTGGAGTTGATGACGATGCGGTTGTCGACCAGCAGCTTGGCCGGGACGGCGCGCACCGACGTGGCGGTGGGCACCGCCAGGCTCGCCTCCATGTTCGTGACCACGCGGGCTGCCGGGCCCTTGAGGCGCACCGGCTCGGCCTTGGCCGGCGCGGAGTCGTCGCGGGCGGGCGCCTTCACCGGCGGGATGTCGCGGGCGCGGGGGGCGCCGGCCCCGGCGGGCTTGTCGAAGGCGGTGACGGACTGCGCGGCGTCGGGGCCGGCGGCGGGGACGGCCGTGGAGCGGCTCGCGGCACCGGCCTCGGGGGTCGGCGCACCCGCGGGCGCGGGCCGCGAGGGGGAGGGCGCGGACGCCGCGGCGTCGGAGGACGGCACCTCGTCGGGCACCTGCGCGGCGGGGGTGGCGCCCTCGGCCTTGGCAGCGGAGGAGTCGGGCGTCGGCTGGGCCGGGGCCTTCGCGGCGGGGGGCTCCGTGTCGCCGGACGCCTTCGCGGCTGCGGCGCCGTCGGCGCCCTTCGCGTCACCGGCCGTCGCGTCAGAGGTCCCGTTGCCGGCGGCCTGGCCGTCCTCGGCGGGCGTGTAGTCGGCGAAGAACTCCCACCAGGCGCGGTCGACCGACTCCTTGTCGGTCAGGTACTGCTGGTACATCTCCTCGACCAGCCACTCGTTCGGGCCGAAGGCCGAGGCCCCCGGTCCGGCTGCGCCCGGGGATCCGTGCGAGGCGTGCTGGGGGGACTGGGAGGTGGACACGGCGCTGATCGCCCTCTTCCGCTTCGAGTTGGGCCGCAGGTGGTGCTCCAACCCTAGTCCCCTCGTGCGCGCCGGAGCAGGCGGGACGGGCCGGTCCCCAGGTGGTGCGCCGGTGACCCGGGTCACCCCGGGCGGGTGTCAGCGTGAGGCCAGGTCGCGCAGGACGCGGGCGTCGACGCGGTGGGGGAGCAGCACCTCCTCGACCGCAGTCGTCACCGCCCCGCGGATGCCGGCGTCGTCGCCCAGGGTGGCCGGCTCGACCCGCACGTGCTGGGTGGCGGCCGGGACGCCGAGCCGGTAGAGGCTCTCGCGCAGACCGGCGAACAGCTGGTCGCCCGCGTCGGCGAGGTAGCCCCACACGACGACGACGTCGGGGTTGAGCAGGTTCACCGCGCCCGCCACGACCTCGCCGACGAGCCGGCCCGACTCGCGCACGGCCTGGGCCGCCGGCACCACGCCGCGCAACGCCAGGGCGGCGACGTCGCGGGCGGAGGAGACCTCGAGCCCCTGCGCCTGGAGCGCGCTCACCAGGGCGGCGCCGCCGGCCACCGCGTTCAGGCACCCCTGGTTGCCGCACACGCAGCGCACGTCGTGGCCGGCCACGGCGGTGTGCCCGATCTCGCCCGCGAGGCCGGAGCCCCCGCCGACCACCCTGCCGCCGACGACGACGCCGCACTCGACGACGGTGCCGACCTTCACGCCGAGCACGACCGCGGCGTCGGGGTACACCGCGCGGTGCTCGGCGATCGTGAGCAGCGCGACGCCGCGGTCGAGCACGACCGGGACGCCGAACGCCCCTGCGAGCCGGTCCTCGAGCGGGTAGTCGAGCCACGGGCGCGAGGTGCCGGTGCCGACGTCGGACGCGGTCTCGAGCTCGATGCGCCCCGGCACGCCGACCCCGACGCCCATCACGTCGGCGCGGGTGCGCCCCACCTCGGCCATCGCCAGGTCGAGCTCGCGCTCCAGCAGCCGCAGCACCGTCTCGGGCCCGCGCCCGATCGCGACGTCGACCGAGCGGGTGGCGAGGATGTCGCCGGCGAGGTCACCGACCGCCACGCGCATGCCGCTCATGCCGATCTGCGCCCCGAGCACGACCCCGGCCGACGGGTCGAACCCGTAGGTCGTGGCCGGCCGACCGCGACCGCCGGCCAGGTCGTCGCTCTCGCGCAGCATCCCGAGCGACACCAGCGCCTCGACGCGCTCGGTGACGGTCGAGCGGGCCATGCCCATCGCGCTCGACAGCCCGGAGATCGTGGTGGCCTGGCCGCGACGGACCAGATCGAGCACCTCGCCGGCGCGCACCACCCGGGCAGGCGCAGGGCGTCCGCGTCCGGGCCGTCCCGCCGGTGCCGCGACGGGCGCGGCGGTGGACGTCGCGGTGGTCGCCACGCTCGCCTCCTCGACACGCCTCACACGCTGTTATCTCGGCCGCAGACGATAGCAGCGGACCTTGACATCGGTCATCAACGACTTTACGTTGATCATCGACTTAATGGCAGCGTGGCCAGGAGGAGCACAGATGTCCCGTTCCAGTCGCAGGTCGGCCGTCGTCGGCGCTGCAGTCGTGGGGAGCCTGCTCCTCGCCTCGTGCGGTGGCGGCGAGGACGCCGGTACCGACGCCGCCGAGGGCGGCGACCGCACCCTCACGGTGTGGACGTACTACGTGGCGGGCGGTCAGAACGACGCCCTCGAGGCCCAGAACGCCCTGTTCGAGGAGGCCAACCCCGGGGTGACGATCGAGACGGTGCAGATCCCGTTCGACCAGCTCCCCTCGCGGCTGCTGGCCACCGCCACCACCCAGGACGGGCCCGACATCGTCCTCGACAACGTCGTGGTCGACTTCCCGACGCTCGCGGCGGCCGGCGTCTTCGCCGACATCACCGAGTACTGGGACGGCTACGCCGACAAGGACCTGTTCTCCGAGGGGTCGGTGCGCCGGTACGACGACAAGGTCTACAACGTCATGTCGTACACGAACCTGCTCGGCCTCTACTACAACCAGGACGCCCTCGACGCCGTCGGCATCCAGCCGCCCGAGACGATGGAGGAGTTCGAGGCCGCGCTGGCGGCCGTCGCCGCGGACGGCACCTACACCCCGCTCGCGCAGTCGGGTGCCCCCACGGTCGAGGGCGCGTGGATGTTCATGCCGCAGCTGCTGGGCGAGGGCGTCGACTACTGCAACCTCGACGAGGACGCCCTGCTGACCGGCATGGAGCGGATCCAGGGCTGGGCGGAGGGCGGCATCACCCCGCGCGAGACGGCGACGTGGGACCAGGCCGACGCGTGGTCGGCCTTCACCACCGGCGACTACGCCTTCGGCATCAACGGCAACTGGAACCTCGGCGACGCCGCCTCGGCCGGGTTCACCGTCGGCACCACCCAGTTCCCGGCCGGCTCCGAGGGCAGCCACGTCTTCCCCGGCGGCGAGGGCATCGGGGTGGGCGCGTTCGCCGAGGACCCCGACCTGGCCTGGAAGTACGTCGAGGAGGCCTGGATGTCCAGCGAGGCCAGCCTGATCAACTTCGAGAACTCCGGCCAGATCCCGACCCGTTCGGACCTGTCCGACAACGAGGCGCTGACCTCCGACGAGCTGGTGCAGCCCTTCGTCGCGGCCGCCGCCGACACCGCCGACTGGCCGGCGAACGAGCAGACCGCGGCGATGCAGACCGCGATGGGCCAGGCCAGCAGCGCCGTGCTCTCCGGCGAGAAGGACGCCGCCACGGCGACGTCCGAGGCGCTCGAGAACGTGGAGGCCGCCAAGGAGGAAGGCGGGGGATCCTGCTGACCGCCCCCACCTCGGACCGGACCCCGCGGACGGCGACAGCCCCGCCGTCCGCGGGCCCGGCCCGCCCGGGCCGCGTCGCCCGCCCCCGCGTCGCGCCGTACCTGCTGCCGGCACTGCTGGTCAGCGCGCTGCTGTGCGTCTACCCGCTCGTGCAGATGGTGCGGATGGCGCTCAGCGACGTGGGCCCGGCCACCCTGATCGGCGACTGGGAGCTCGTCGGGCTCGAGAACGTCCGCGAGGTGCTCGCCGACCCCGGGTTCTGGCAGGCCGTGCGGGCCACCGCCGTCTTCACCCTGGTGGTGCTCGTGGTCGACCTGCTGGTCGGGTACGTGGCCGCGATGGCGCTCTCGCGCAAGGGCCGGCTGGCCTCCGCGGTGCTGTCGCTGATGGTGCTGGTGTGGGCGCTGCCGCCGCTGGTGAGCGGAAGCGTGTGGAAGTTCATCCTGGCCGGGGACGGCGCCGTGAACTCGCTGCTCGGTCTGGTCGGTCTCGGCCCGGTCGACTGGCTGAGCGACCCCGACCTCGCCCTGTGGTCGGTGAGCTCGGTGGCCGCGTGGGCGAGCCTGCCGTTCGCGATCCTCGTGCTGCGGGGCGGGCTGATGTCCATCCCCATCGAGGTCTTCGAGGCAGCCGCGCTCGACGGCGCCGGGCCGGTGCGGCTCGCGTTCCGCATCGTCCTCCCGCTGCTGCGGCCCACGCTGATGGTGCTGGTGATCCTGGTGGTCCTCTACGCCTTCCGCAGCTTCGACTTCGTCTACGTGATGACGAGCGGCGGGCCGGGCACCGTGACCACGACGCTGCCCTACCTGGCCTACCAGGAGGCGTTCAAGACGTACTCGTTCGGCATCGGCGGCGCGATCGCGATGCTGTCGATGGCCGCCGTGGCCCTGCTGGCGATCCCGTACGTGCGCGGCGTCCGCAAGGAGGAGGGGTCGTGAACGCACCCGGTGGCCAGATGCGCTGGGGCTCGCGGGTCTTCGTCAGTGTCCTCGGTCTCATCTACCTGCTCCCGCTGGTGTGGATCGCGCTCACCGCCTTCAAGTCCGACCGCGACGTGCTCTCGCGTCCCAACGCGCTGGTGTTCATGCCCACCCTCGACGCCTTCTCCGACGTCATCGACGTCGCGAGCACGTCGGTGCTGACGTCGCTGAAGATCGCGCTGCTCACCACCGTGCTGGTGCTGGTGGTCGCCGTGCCGGCGGCGTACGCGCTGGCGCGCCGCGTCACGAGCCGGTGGGCCACCACCAGCGCCGTGCTGCTCGGGTTCTTCCTGGTGCTGCAGATGGTGCCGCAGCCGATGGCGGTGATCCCGCTGTACGGGATCCTCGCCGACTGGCGGCTCGTCGGCAGCCTGACGGGCCTGGTCCTCGCCGACGTCGCACTGCTGGTGCCGTTCGGGCTGCTGCTGCTGCGGCCGTTCGTGCTCGCCATCCCCGACGAGGTCTTCGAGGCGGCCCAGATCGACGGCGCCTCGGGGCTGCGCACGTTCGTCGGCATCGTGGTGCCCCTGATGGTGAACGGCATCGCCACGGTGGGCGCCATCGTCTTCATCATCGCCTGGGGCGAGTTCATCTACGCCACCACGCTGCTCACCGACCCCCGGGAGCTACCCGTCAGCGGCCTGCTCGCCCAGCAGACCTCGCTGTACTCGGTCAGCTGGAACCGGCTGATGACGCTCGCCCTGCTCACCTCGCTACCGCTCCTGCTCGTCTTCCTGCTGGCCAAGCGCCGGCTCGTCGAGGGCCTGTCGGTCGGAGCGGTGAAATGACGTCCACGACCCCGAGGAGACCGACGTGCACCGCATGACGATCCTGTACGGCCGCCCCGCCGACCCCGAGGCGTTCGACGCCTACTACCGCGACGTGCACCTGCCCATCGCGCGCCGGATGGAGGGCCTGACCGGGTGGACCCTGACCTGGGTCGACAGCCAGTCCGGCGACGTCGCGCCGCCGCTGCACCTGGTGGTCGAGCTGTATGCCGAGTCGGCCGAGGCGATGGACGCCGTGCTCGCGTCCGAAGCGGGGCAGGCGGCCTCGGCCGACGTGCCGAACTTCGCCAGCGGCGGCGTCACCTTCCTGCGCGGGACGCAGGAGCAGGTGGAGGTCCGGTGAGCGGCCCGCAGGAGAAGGTCGACGTCGCTGTCGTCGGTCTCGGGTTCGGCGAGGACTTCCTGCCGGTCTACCGGGCGCACCCGCTGGTGGGCGAGATCGCCGTCGTCGAGACCTCGCGCGAGCGGCTCGACGCCGTGGCCGAGCGGCACTCGATCGCGCACCGCTACACCGACTTCCACGAGATGCTCGCGGACGAGCGGTGGCGGGCCGTGCACGTGCTCGCGCCCGTGCGGTTCCACGCCGACTACGCGGTCGCCGCCCTCGAGGCCGGCCGGCACGTCGCGTGCGCGGTGCCGATGGCCACCGAGCTGGCCGACGTGGAGCGGGTCGTGCGCGCCCAGGAGGCCGCCGGCACCGTCTACACGATGATGGAGACCGCGGTGTACGGCCGCGAGTACCGCCTGGTGCAGCGGCTGCACGACCAGGGACGTCTCGGCGACCTCACGATGTTCCGCGGCTTCCACCTGCAGAACCTCGACGGCTACCCGGGCTACTGGCAGGGCTACCCGCCGATGAAGTACGCCACGCACGCCCTCGCGCCGCTGCTCGCGCTCACCGGGTCGCAGGTCGAGACCGTCACGGCGCTCGGCACCGGTCGTCTGACCCCCGAGCGCCTGGGGGAGTACGACAACCCGTTCCCCGCCGAGGTCGGCGTCTTCCGGCTCGGGGGCAGCGACGTCGCCGGGGTCGTCCAGCTGTCGTTCTTCCAGACCGCGCGCACCTACGTCGAGGGCTTCGACGTCTACGGCCAGCACGGCGGGGTGGAGTGGCCGCTGGAGGACGGCGACCCGCTGCGGGTCTACGACCTGCAGCCGCTCGCACCCGACATGCCGAGCACCGGCCTGCGCGGCCGCCGGTCGACCGTGGAGCTCGTCGAGCCCGACGACCACCCGGGCGACCTCACCCCCGAGCTCGTCCCGTTCCTGCGCGACGTGGCGATGCCGCCCGCTGCGGACGGGAGCGAGGAGGTGCGTCGCGCCGAGCACGGCGGGGCCCACCCCTACCTGGTCGACGCGTTCGTGCGCGCGGCCGCCACGGGCCGCCAGCCCTGGGTCGACGCGCGGCGCTCCGCCGCCTGGACGGCCCCGGGCATCTGCGCCCACGAGTCCGCACTGGCCGGGGGCGCCCCGGTGCAGGTCCCGCAGTACTGAGCCGCACGGGTGCAGGAGGAGCGAACCATGTCGCAGGGGAGTGCAGTGTTCACCAGGGAAGCGGTGCTGGAGCGGCTGCGGGCGGAGGTCGCCGCGGGGCGCCCGGTGCTGGGAGCCGGTGCCGGGACCGGGATCTCGGCCAAGTTCGCCGAGCGCGGCGGCGCCGACCTCATCCTGATCTACAACTCGGGCCGCTACCGCATGGGCGGTCACGGATCCAACGCCGGGCTGCTCGCGATCGGCGACGCCAACGCCATCGTGCTGGAGATGGGCGAGCGCGAGGTGCTGCCGGTGGTGCAGGACACGCCCGTCGTCGCCGGCGTCAACGGCACCGACCCGACCCGCGTGATGGCGCGGCTGCTCGAGACGCTGCAGCGGGCCGGCTTCGCCGGCGTCATCAACTTCCCGAGCCACGGCATCATCGACGGCCGCTGGCGGGAGAGCCTGGAGGCGACCGGCTTCGGCTACGACCGCGAGGTCGAGATGATCCGCGAGGCCGCGAGCCAGGGCATGTTCACGATGGCGTACGTCTTCACGCCCGAGGAGGCCACCTGGATGGCCGAGGCGGGCGCCGACGTCGTGGTCGCGCACATGGGCCTCACGCTGGGTGGCTCGATCGGCGCCGGCACGTCCTACACCAAGACCCTCGACGACTGCGTCGTCCTCATCGAGGAGATCGCGCAGGCCGCGCGGAAGGTGCGCGAGGACGTGCTGGTGGTCAGCCACGGCGGACCCATCGCCACGCCGGACGACGCCGCCTACGTGCTCGCCCGCACGACCACCGTCGGCTTCGTCGGCGCCTCGAGCATCGAGCGGCTGCCCGTCGAGGAGCCCATCCGCGAGGTGGTCGCGCAGTTCAAGGCGCAGGACCTCGGCCCGGTCGGATGACGACGTCGGCGGGCCCCGGGACGGCCGGACCACGCGTCGTGCTGGTCGGCGCGCACGACACCAAGGCCGAGCCCCTCGCGCTGCTGCGCGCCGAGCTGGTGCGGCACGGGTGCGCCGTGCACCGGGTCGACTTCGCGACCACCGCGCACGACGTCGGCTGCGAGACCTCCGCCGAGGACGTGGCGGCAGCGGCGGGCACCACGGTGGCCGCGGCGCACGCGTCCGGGCGCGGCGAGGCGGTCGCGACGATGGCCGAGGGCGTGCGCCGGGTGCTGCTCGCGCTGCAGGACGACGGGCCCGTCGACGCCGTCGTGCTGTGCGGCGGGTCGGGTGCCGGCACCGTGTTCGCCGCAGCCGCCCCGGCGCTGCCGTTCGGGGCGACGAAGGTGCTGGTCTCCACCGTCGTCGCGGGCGACACCCGTCCGTACCTGCAGGGCCTCGACGCGCTGCTGTTCCACCCCGTCGTCGACGTGGAGGGCGCCAACGGGCTGCTCGCCGACGTGCTGCGCCGTGCGGCGGCGGCCACGGCGGGCGCCGCACGCGAGAGCGCGACGGCGCGCGCCACCCCTGCCGACGACGCCACGCACCTGGTGGCCGTCACCATGTTCGGCATCACCACGCCGTGCGTGTCGGCGGTGCGGCACCTGCTGGCTGCGCGCGGGTCGCAGGCGGTCGCCTTCCACGCCAACGGCACCGGTGGCGCGACGATGGAGCGGCTGGTCGAGCAGGGCCGGTTCGGCGCCGTGCTCGACGTGACCACCACCGAGCTGGCCGACCTGGTCGCCGGCGGGACCCTGTCGGCCGGTGAGAGCCGCCTCACCGCGGCCGCCCGGGCGGGGTTGCCGCAGGTCGTGGTGCCGGGCGCCCTCGACACCGCCAACTTCGGCCCTCCGGACACAGTGCCGGAGCGGCTGCGGGACAGACGGTTCCACGCCCACAACCCCCACGTCACGCTTATGCGCACCGACGTCGACGAGAACCGCGAGCTGGGACGCCTCGTCGCCGATCGGGCGTCCACCGCGCCCGCCACCACGACCGTGGTGCTGCCGATGGGCGGGTTCTCCGAGCTCGACCGCCCCGACGGCCCGTTCTGGTGGCCCGAGGCCGACGAGGCGTTCCGTACCGCCCTCGTCGAGGGACTGCACCCCGGCGTGCGGCTGGTCGAGTCCGACCTGCACGTCAACGACCCCGCGCTGGCGCGGTCGCTGGTCGACGAGCTCGACCGGCTGGGGCGAGCGCGGTGAGCGCCGACCCGGTCGTGCCGACCTGGTACCCGCAGGACCACCACCGGGAGCGGTCGCGCCTGCTGGACCTGTGCCGCAGGGCCGGCGTCGCGGACCGGGCCGGGTTGGACGCGATCGCCCGCCGTGACCCCGCGGCCTTCTGGGGCCTGCTCGCGACGTGGATCGGCCTGCGCTGGCAGCAGGAGCCCACGTCCGTCGTCGACGACCCCGCGCTCGGCCCGGCGGTGCGGTGGTTCCCCGGCGGCTCCGCGAACGTCGTCGACAGCGCGCTCCTGCGCTGGGTCGACCAGGGTCGCGGCGAGGAGGTGGCCCTGCTCTGGGAGGACGAGGACGGCCGGACCGGCAGCTCGACCTACCGCGAGCTCGTCGACGAGGTCGGTTCCGTGGCAGCGGGTCTGGGCCTTCACGGGGTGCGTCCGGGCGACCGGGTCGGCGTCCAGCTGCCGATGTGCCGCGAGGCCGCGGTGGCCCAGCTCGCGCTCGCCTGGCTCGGGGCGGTCGCCGTCCCGGTCTTCTCCGGCTTCGGGGCCGAGGCGGTCGCCGACCGGCTGCGGCTGGCGGGTGCGACCGCGCTCGTGGTGGCCGACGGCGTGCGCCGCCGTGGGCGGGTGCTCGACCTGCGCGCGTCCACCGGGGCCGTCCTCGACGCCGCGCCGGAGGTCACGCTGTGCGTCACCGTCCCGGTGGCGGGAGCGGACGGCGACGTCGCGCCGTTGCGTGGCGAGATCCGTTGGGAGGCAGTGCGTCCGGCGGGCTCGGCACGGGTCGCCCCGCCGGCCGCGTGCCCGACCGACCACGCGCTGATGGTGGCGTACACCTCGGGCACGACGGGCCGACCCAAGGGCGTGGTGCTCGGCCACGCGGGGTTCGCCCTCAAGTCGGGAACCGACGTCGCGATGCTGTTCGACGCGGGTCCGGGCGACGTGGTGGCGTGGGTCACCGACCCGGGCTGGGTCATGCACCCGATCACGCTGCTCGGCGGCCTGGTCGCCGGCGCCGCGGTCGCGCTGGTCGACGGCGCACCGGACTGGCCGGCAACGACCAGGCTCTGGGAGTCGGTCGAGCGGCTCGGCATCAGCGTGCTCGGCGTCTCGCCGACGCTGGTGCGCACCCTGATGGCGCAGGACGCCGTCCCGGCGGTGCGTCCGCCGTCGCTGCGGGTGCTCGCCTCCAGCGGCGAGCCCTGGACCTCCGACGCCTACGCGTGGCTGCACCTGCGGGTCGGGCGGGGGGACCTGCCGGTCGTCAACTACTCGGGCGGCACCGAGGTCAGCGGCGCGATCCTCAGCAACACCGTGACCGAGCCGGTCGTCCCGTGCGCCTTCGCCGGCCCGGTGCCGGGGATGGCGGCGGCGGTGCTCGACGACGCCGGCGACCCGGTCGCCCGCGGCGTCGGTGAGCTCGCGCTGCTGGCCCCCTCGCCCGGCATGCCGCTGGGGTTCTGGGGCGAGCCCGGACGCTACGAGCGCACCTACTGGAGCCGGTGGCCGGGCGTGTGGGCGCACGGCGACTGGGCCGAGCAGGCCGAGGGAGGGCACTGGTTCGTCCACGGCCGCAGCGACGACACGCTCAAGGTGGCCGGCAAGCGGCTCGGCCCGGCCGAGGTCGAGGACGTCGTGAACGGCGTCGACGGCGTGCTGGAGTCGGCCGCCGTCGGCGTCCCCGACCCGGTCAAGGGCTCGGCGCTGGTGGTGTTCGCGCGCACCGGCGTCGGCGCCGACGCCGAGGCCGTCCGCGCGGCGGTGACCGCGCGCGTGCAGGACGCCCTGGGCCGGCCGCTCCGCCCGGCGGCGGTGCACGTCGTCGACGACCTGCCGCGCACCCGCAGCGGCAAGATCCTGCGGCGGCTGGTTCTGCAGGTGCACCTCGGCCACGACACCTCCGGCTCCGACGCGAGCCTGGCGAACCCGTCGGCCCTCGACGCCCTGCGGAGTCCGCGATGAGCCTGCGGGGGCAGGCGGCCGTGGTGGCCGTCGCCGAGCTGCCGAACCGGCGGGAGGCGCCCGGGCGCACCCACCTCGACCTGCTGGCCGAGGCGGCCCGGCTCGCGCTCGACGACGCCGGCCTCGAGCCCGGGCAGGTCGACGGCCTGCTGGTGGGCGTGCAGGTGGGTGAGACCCCGCAGCACGTGGCCGTCACGGTGGCCGAGTACCTCGGGCTGCAGGTGTCGTTCGCCGACGTCGTCGACCTCGGCGGGGCGTCGGGCCCCGGCATGGTGTGGCGAGCCGCCGCCGCGATCGGCGCCGGCCTGTGCACCACGGTGCTGTGCGTGCTGGCCGCAGCCCGCGACAGCGCCGTCCCGGCGCCGCGCTCGCCCAACCGCAACCCGATCCGCGAGTTCGACGTGCCGCACGGGGCGAGCGGGGCCAACACCTCCTACGCGCTGATCGCGCAGCGCTACCTGCACGAGTTCGGCCGCCGACCCGAGGACCTCGCGCTCGTGCCGGTGGTCGAGCGCGCCAACGCGCACCTCAACCCGCACGCGGTGTTCCGTGGGCGCGAGCTGACCGTCGACGACGTGCTCGCCTCGCCGCTCGTCGCCGAGCCCCTGCACCTGCTCGACATCGTCATGCCCGTCGCCGGTGGCACGGCGGTGGTGGTCACCTCGACGGCGGGGGCCGGGCGGTTCCCGCGGCGGCCGGTGCTGCTGCGTGGCGCCGGCGAGCGGGTGACGCACCGCGCGGTCTCGGGAGCCCGCACCCTCACCTCGACCCCGTTGCGCGAGGCGATCGGTGCCGCCTGCGCCATGGCGAGCGTGCGCCCGGACGAGATCGACGTGCTCGCGCTCTACGACTGCTACAGCATCCTGGTGCTGCTGACGCTCGAGGACGCCGGTCTGTGCGCTCCCGGCACGGCCGCGGACTGGATCGCCGACCGAGACCTGTCGCACCGTGGCGAGGTCTCGCTGAACCCCCACGGCGGGCAGCTGGCGTGCGGGCAGGCCGACCTGTCCGGCGGCATGTCGCACCTGGTCGAGGCGGTGCACCAGCTGCGCGGCACGGCCGGTGAGCGGCAGATGGCCGACCCGCGCCTCGCCCTGGTCACGGGCAACGGCGCGACCGCCGGCGAGGAGGTCGCGCTGGTGCTGGAGGCCGCGCCGTGACCCGGGTCCCGCGTCCCGGCCCGCCGCCGAACCCGGTGACGGAGCCGTTCTGGGCGGCGCTGGCCGAGGGTCGGCTGCTGCTGCAGCGCTGCGCGCGCTGCGGCCACGTGCAGCACCACCCGCGGCCGCTGTGCACCGCGTGCTGGGCGCCGGAGCCGCAGTGGGTCCCGTCCGCCGGTGACGGGTCGGTCTGGACCTGGACGGTCGTGCACCGCGCCGGCCACCCGGGCTGGGTCGACGCCGTCCCGTACGCGGTCGTCGTCGTCGAGCTCGACGAGGGACCGCGGCTGGTCACCGCCTGGTCGGGCGACCTCGGCGACCTGTCGCTGGGCCGCCGCGTGCAGGTCGGTGGGCGCGAGGAGGACGGCCACCACGTCCTCGTCGCCGCGCCCACGGAGGTCCCGTGAGCACCGTCGCCGCGACCGCCGACGGCTCGCTCGCGCACCGCCAGCTGCGGCTGGTGGCGACCGCGCAGGTGCTGGCGATGGCCACCTGGTTCGCCGCCACCGCGGTCGCCCCCGCGCTGCGCGAGCAGTACTCGGTGGGCGCCGTCGGCTCCACGCTGCTGATCTCGGCGGTGCAGGTGGGGTTCGTCGTCGGCGCGCTCGCCGCGGCCGCCACCAACCTGCCGGACCGGGTGCACCCACCGCTGCTCATGGCGGCCGGCGCGTGCGCGGCCGCGGCGACCACGGCGGCTCTCGCGCTGCTGCCCACCGGTTTCGGCGGGGCGGTCGTGCTGCGGCTGCTCACCGGGATCGCGCTGGCGACGGTGTACCCGGTGGGGATGAAGCTGGCGATCAGCTGGTTCGACCGCGGCCGCGGGCTGGCCGTCGGCGTGCTCGTCGGTGCGCTCACCGTCGGCAGCACGCTGCCGCTGCTGGTGTCGGGGCTGCTGGGCGACGCCTGGCGCGAGGCGCTGCTCGTGGCAGCGGGTCTGGCCGTCCTCGCCGCCCTCGTCCTGCGTGGCGTGCGGGTCGGCCCGCTGGTCTCGGCCGCCACCGCGCTCGACCCGCGCGCCGCGGTGCAGGTGCTGCGCGTGCGCGAGTCGCGGCTCGCGGTGCTCGGCTACCTCGGCCACATGTGGGAGCTGTACGCCGTCTGGGTCTGGTTGCCGCTGTACGTCGCGGCGAGCCTTCGCGCCGCCGGCGAGGACCCCACGGGCGCGCAGGTGGGCGTGCTCTGCTTCGTCGCGCTCGGCGTGCTGGGGCTGGCCGGGTGCGTGGGGGCGGGCCGTCTCGGCGACCGGGTCGGCCGGGCCCGCACCGCCGCGGGCGCCATGGTGGTCAGCGGCACCTGCTGCGTCGTCGCCGCGCTCGCCTTCGGCGCGCCGCCGTGGGTCACCGTCGTGCTGCTCGCGGTCTGGGGACCGTCGGTCATCGCCGACTCCGCCCTGTTCTCGGCCTGTCTCGGCTCGGTGGTGCCCCGCGACCACGTGGGCACCGCGCTCACCCTGCAGACCGCGCTCGGCTTCCTGCTCACCGTCGTCAGCATCCAGCTCGTGCCGGTCGTGGAGGCCGGGCTCGGCTGGCCCGTGGCGGTGGGGCTGCTCGCAGTGGGCCCGCTCGCCGGCGCGGTCGCGATGCTTCGGCTGCCCGACCCGTCCCGTCCCGTCAGACCCGTCCGCACCATCCCGACCGAGGAGACCGCATGAGCGCCTGGACGATCCGCCAGCCGCAGGTGGGCGACACCGCCCGCCTGTCCCGCACCGTCACCGAGCACGACATCGGGCTCTTCACCGACATCTCCGGCGACCGCAACCCGCTGCACTACGACGCCGAGGCGGCAGGGCGCTCGCGCTTCGGCGAGATCGTCGTGCAGGGCGGGGTCACCAGCGCGATCCTCAACGCCGTGGTGGCCGAGGAGCTGCCCGGGCCGGGCACCGTCTTCCTCGAGGTCGCCTGGCGCTTCACCGCCCCGGTGCGCCCGGGCGACACCATCACCGGCGAGGTCGAGGTCACCGCGGTGCGCGACGACAAGCCGATCACGACGCTCGCCACCCGGGTCGTGCGCGACGACGGCGTGGTCGCGCTCGAGGGCACGGCGGTCTGCTACACGATGGCCCTGGGGTGAGCGGTGCCGGGGTGAGCGCGTCCGTCGTGCTCCTGGGCGGTGCCCGCACGACCGTCGGGCGCCTCGGCGGCCGCTGGGCGGGCGTGCCGGCCACCGAGCTCGGGGGCCGCGCCGTGCGGGGTGCCCTGCAGCGGACCGGCGACCCCGCGGTCGACCACGTGCTGCTGGCCAACGTGGTGCAGGCGGGCAACGGGCAGAACCCGGCCCGACGGGCGGCCCAGCTCGGCGGGGTGGCGCGCACCGTCCCCGGGACGACCCTGAACGACGTGTGCCTGGCGAGCCTCACCGCGGTCGCGCACGGCGCCCTGCTGCTGCGCGAAGGCGAGGCGAGGACGGTGCTGGTCGGCGGCTTCGACTCGATGAGCACGGCCCCGCGCGAGCCGGTCGACCTGCTCGTGCGCGACGGCCTGTGGTGCAGCCTGGAGGACGTCGGGATGGGCGCGCTGAGCGACCGCGCCAACCGCGACCTCGCGGTCTCGCGGGCCGACCAGGACGCCTACGCCGTCGAGAGCCACCGCCGGGCGGCCGCCGCCACCGACGCGCGCCGGCTGGCCGACGAGCTGGTGCCGGACGAGACCCGCGACGGGGTCGACGAGGGCATCCGCCGCGACAGCACGTCCGAGCGGGTCGCGCGCCTCGCACCCGCCTTCACCGACGACGGCACGATCACCGCCGCCAACGCCTCGCAGATGTCCGACGCCGGTGCCGCAGGCGTGCTGACCACCCGCGAGCTGGCCGACGCCGAGGGCCGGCCGGTGCTGGCGGAGGTGGTGGGGAGCGCGGTGGTGGCCGGCCCCGACTCGAGCCTGCACCTGCGTCCGGCCGAGGCCGCCGAGCGGCTGCTGGCCGCGCACGGGCTGGCGGTGGGCGACGTCGCGCTCTGGGAGGTGAACGAGGCGTTCGCCGGCGTGGTGCTCGCCTCGCAACGACGCCTCGGTGTCGACCTGGACCGGGTCAACGTCAACGGCGGAGCGATCGCGCTCGGGCACCCGTTGGGGGCCAGCGGGTTCCGGCTGGTGCTGACGCTGGCGCACGAGCTGCGCCGGCGCGGCGAGGAGCTCGGGGTCGCGACGATGTGCGGCGGGGGAGGGCAGGGACGCGCGGTGCTCCTGCGGGCGGCGTGAAGGACGAGGCGGAGGACGCGGTGCGGACGGTGCAGTCGGTGGACGTCGTGGTGGTGGGGGCCGGCATGGGCGGGTTGGCGTCCGCGCGGTGGCTCACCGCCCACGGGCACGAGGTGGTGGTGCTCGAGGGCCACTCGTCCCTCGGCGGGCAGTGGGACGCGACCAATCCGCGCAGCGGCGTGTGGCCCCAGATGCGCACGAACACAGCGTGTTTCCTCACCCGGTTCTCGGACACGCACTACGACGACGGCGTGCGGATGTTCCCCCGCAACGGGGAGGTGCTCGGGCTCCTCGAGCGGTACGCCGACGAGTTCGACCTGCGCCGGCGCATCCGGTTCGGTGCCGAGGTCGTGCGGGTCGGCCGGGCCGAGGTCGGCGGGTACGACGTCGTGTGGGTCGAGGCCGGCGAGCAGCACGTCGTGCGGGCTCCGCGCGTCGTGGTGGCGAGCGGTCGGTACAACCGCCCCGAGGTGCCACCTGTCCCGGGGCTCGAGGCCTTCACCGGCGTCGGCGGGGTCCGGCACGCCTTCACCTACGCCGGCCCCGAGGAGCACCGCGGACGGCGGGTGCTGGTGTGCGGGGGCAGCATCTCCGCGCTCGAGGTCGCCAGCGACCTGGCGCTGGGCGGCGCCGCCGAGGTGCATCTCGCGCAGCGGCGGCAGCGGTACGTGATGCCCAAGATGGTGGCGGGCACCCCGATCGAGTCGTACGTGTTCACCCGCGAAGGCGCCCTGGCGCTCGAGTCGTCCTCGTCGGCCGAGCTGCTCGCGGCCACCGCCGAGCGCATCCTCACCCTGGGCGGCGACCCCACCCGGTACGGGGCTCCGGCGCCGCACCCGGACATCGCGCAGGCCGGGGTCACCGGCAGCCCCCACTACCTCAATCTCGTGGCCGAGGACCGGATCAGCGTGCACCCGTGGGTGAGCGCGGTCGACGGCGGCACCGTCCGGTTCACCGACGGGTCGACGGTGGAGGTCGACACGATCGTCCCCGCGACCGGTTTCGACCTGCACCTGCCGTTCCTCGATCCGGCGATCGCGTCGGCCGTCCGGCTCACCCGCACCTCGCTCGACCTGGCCGACTTCACCTTCCACCCCGACCTCGACGGCCTGGCCTTCGTCGGGCTGTGGGCCCAGCTCGGCCCGTACGCGGTGCCGCTCGAGCAGCAGGCGCGCTGGATCGCCTACACCTGGAGCGGGGTGCTGCCCGCGCCCTCGCACGAGGAGCTGCGCGCCGCGCTCACCCGGTGCGTCGAGCAGCAGCTGTACGCCGGGTACCGCGAGCAGCACGAGATGGCGATCCGGTTCGGGCGCCTCGCCGGCGTCGACCCGGTCGCGGTCGACGACCGCGAGCTGGCTGCCGTGCTCCCGCGCGCCACGGTGACCGCCGACACCTTCCGGCTGAGGGGACCGGACGCCGACCCCGCTGCGCGCGAGCGCGTGCTGACGACGTTCTGGGCGCACTGCCCACCCGCGGTGGCCGCGCAGGTGCGGGAGGAGCTCGCCCGCACGGCCACCGCGCCCGGGCTCAGGTGACGTCGCGGCGCAGCTGCAGCAGGGCGCCGACGCCCGCGGTGACCAGGGCGTAGCCCAGCAGCACCAGGAGTCCCACCCACCAGGTGAGCACCTGGATCTCCGGCCCGCCCGGGCCGGTGTCGGTGGTGGGCTGCAGCATCGCGCTGGTGGCCGAGCTGGGCAGCCACTTCACCAGGTCCGGACCCCAGGACACGAAGGACAGCGCGACCGAGGCGATGGTCTCGGCGACGATGAAGCCGATGCCGACCAGGATCGCCACGATCTGGTTGCCGACCAGGGTGCCGACCCCGACCCCGATGAGCCCCCACAGCACGAAGGCCACCAGGGCCAGCGCGAGGGCGCGCACCAGCCCGTCGGCGCCGAGGTTCAGGTCGATGCCCCGCAGCGACAGGATCAGCGCGGTGACGGCGACGCCGAGACCGAGGCCGACCACGCCGTAGAGCAGCGCGTAGGCGGCGGTGACCACCCACTTCGCCAGCACGATGCGGGGCCGGTGCGGCGTGCCGAGGATCGTCGTGGTGATGGTCTTGTGCCGGTACTCGCTGCTGATGACCAGCACGCCGAGCACCAGGGCGAAGACGTACCCGAACGAGCCCAGGCCGATCGTGTAGAACGACCGCGCGATCGCGTCGTCGTCGGCGGGGGCCGGCGCGGTGGCGCCCGGGGCGAACTCGAGACCGGCGGTGAACGCGTTGGGCAGCGACCACAGCGTGGCCCAGGCGGCGAGCCCGATGAGCATGCCCCACCACGCCTTGGTGGTGCTCAGCTTCAGCATCTCGGCCGAGACGGTGCTCACGGCGCGACCCCCTTCTGCAGCGACGGATCGGTGGTGGCCGCCTGGTCGACCGGCGCGGCGGGCGCGAGCGGCCCGTCGGCGGTCGTGCGACCCACGTACTCGGGCGAGACCAGCTGGAAGAACATCGACTCCAGGTCGGAGCCGACGGCCTTGAGCTCGTGCACCTCCAGCTGGGCGGCGAACAGCCGCGACCCCACCTCGGGCGCGGACAGGCCGTGCACGAGCAGGGAGCCGTCCGGGTGCGGGTCGGCGTCCCAGGCGCCGTCGTGGGCCAGGCGGGCCAGGCCGTCCGGGTTCGCGACCCGGACGAGCACACCCGCACGGGCCTCGGCCTCGAGCTCGGCGAGGGTCGACTGCTTGACCGCCTGCCCCTGGCTGATGATCACGACGTCGTCGACGGTCTGCTGCACCTCGGACAGCATGTGGCTCGACACCAGGATGGTGCGGCCCTCGGCGGCGAGCGCGCGCAGGAAGCCGCGCAGCCAGCGGATGCCCTCGGGGTCGAGGCCGTTCGCCGGCTCGTCCAGGATGAGCACCGAGGGGTCGCCCACCAGCGCGCCGGCCAGGCCGAGGCGCTGCCGCATGCCCATCGAGAACCCGCCGACACGGCGCTTGGCGGCAGCCGACAGGCCCACCAGGTCGAGCAGCTCGTCCGCGCGGGACGCGGGGGCACCGCAGGTGCGGCCCAGCACCCGCAGGTGGTTGCGGGCGTTGCGGCCCGGGTGGAAGCTGCTCGCCTCGAGCGCCGCCCCGACCACCCGCTGCGGCTGGGGGATGTCGACGTAGCGCGCGCCGCCGATGGTGGCGGTGCCCGCCGTCGGGGCCACCAGCGACAGCAGCATCCGCAGCGTGGTGGTCTTGCCGGCGCCGTTCGGACCGAGGAACCCGGTGATGCGCCCCGGTTCGACGGTGAACGTCAGGTCGCGCACGGCGGCGACCGTCCCGAAGTGCTTGGTGAGACCCCTCACCTCGATCCGCCGGCCCTCGTGCGTCGTCGTGGCGCTCATCGCTGCTCGACCCCCTGTCGGTGACGGCACCCGAGTGCCGGGCGCCGCGACCATCCAACCGCAGGGGGTCAGGCGCCGTCGTCCACCCCAGGGCGGGCGCGGCGGATCAGCCGGGCGGCGGACCCCGGCCGCGGAGGGCGGTGCGCCGGGAGCGCGATCCGGATCGTGGCGCCGACCCCCGTGTCGGCCACCACGATGCTGCCGCCGTGCAGGTCGACGGCCCAGCGGGCGATCGCCAGCCCCAGACCCGTTCCGCCGGAGGCGGACTGGGCGGCCCCGGCGCGGTGGAAGCGCTCGAACACGCGCTCGCGGTCCTCGGGTGCGATACCGGGGCCCTCGTCCTGCACCTCGACGACCACCTCGTGCCCGGTGTCGACGGCCACCACCCGGACGCGCCCACCCGGCGGGCTGTGCCGGGCGGCGTTGTCGAGCAGGTTGGCGACGACCTGGTGCAGCCGGGCCGGGTCGGCGTCGACCCGCAGGTCCGGCGGCTCGACCTGCACCTCCCACAGCACGTCGCGGTCGACGGCGTCGTCGACGAGCCGCGCGGCGGCGACGGCCTCGTCGAGGAACGAGCGCACCTCGACGTCGACCAGGTCGAGGGGGACGACGCCCGCCTCGAGCCGCGACAGGTCGAGCAGCTGGGCGACGAGCGTGCCGAGCCGCTCGGTCTGGGCCAGCGCGGTGGTCAGCGTGGCGGGGTCGGGCTCGGTGACGCCGTCGACGAGGTTCTCGAGGGTGGCCCGCAGGGCGGTCACGGGCGTCCGCAGCTCGTGGCTCACGTTGGCCACCAGGTCGCGGCGCTGCCGGTCGACCGAGGCGAGGTCGTCGGCCATCCGGTTGAACGCGACCGCGAGCTCGCCCACCTCGTCGTGCGACGTCGCGTGCACCCGCCGGCTGTAGTCGCCCTTGGCCATCGCCCTCGCGGCGGCGGTCATCTCGCGCAGCGGCGAGGTCATCCCGCGCGCGAGCAGCTGGGTCACCACGAGGGACAGCACGATCGCGGTGGGGAGCGTGTACAGGGTGCGGATCTGGTTGTTCAGCCCGAACCACACGAGCAGCGCGGCCACGGTGACGGTGGCCGCCACGAGCAGCGCCAGCTTCGCCTTGATCGACCGCACCGGGTCGAGCGGTCGCAGGTCGGGCAGGGCCCGGTGCCGCACGGGCCCCGGCGTGGCCGCGAGGTCGTCGGCCCGCCCGTCGGCCGTCACGCCGACGGCTCCCCGACGGGCTCGAGGGCGTACCCGACGCCGTGCACCGTGCGGATCAGGTCGGCGCCGAGCTTGCGGCGCAGCGCCTTGACGTGGGAGTCGACGGTGCGGGTGCCCGAGGCGTCGACCCAGTCCCAGACCTCGGCCAGGAGCTTCTCGCGGGTCAGCACCACCCGCGGCTCGGCGGCCAGGCACAGCAGCAGGTCGAACTCGGTGGGGGTGAGGTGCACGAGCTCGCCCCTGCGCCGCACCCGGCGCTCGGCGCTGTCGACCTCGAGGTCGCCCAGCCGCAGCACCGCGTCGCCCGCCACCTCGCGGGCCTGCAGCGAGTCGGCGCGCTCGACCCGCCGCAGCAGCGCCTTGATGCGCGCCACCAGCTCGCGCATCGAGAACGGCTTGGTCATGTAGTCGTCGGCGCCGACGCCCAGGCCGACGAGCATGTCGGTCTCATCGTCGCGGGCGGTCAGCATGAGCACGGGGACGGGGCGCTGCGCCTGGATGCGACGGCACACCTCGAGCCCGTCCAGGCCCGGGAGCATCACGTCCAGGACCACCAGGTCGGGGCGCAGCTGCTCGGCCAGCCCCACGGCGGCCACGCCGTCGTGCACGACGGCGGTCTCCCACCCCTCGCTGCGCAACCGGGTGACCACGGCCTGGGCGATGGCCGGCTCGTCCTCCACCACCAGCACCGTCACGGCGGGCGTCGTCGTCATGCGGCCCAGGGTAGGTCTCCCGCCGCGTAGACTCGGCGCACGTGCGATTCCTCCACGGCGACCCCGGGCACGACCTCACCTACTCCGACGTCTTCCTGACGCCCTCGCGCTCGGACGTCACGTCCCGCATGGACGTCGACCTCGCCACCACCGACGGCACCGGCACCACCGTGCCCGTGGTCGTGGCCAACATGACCGCGGTGAGCGGCCGCCGGATGGCCGAGACCGCCGCCCGCCGCGGCGCGATCGCCGTGCTGCCGCAGGACCTGCCGCTCGAGGTCGTCCGCGAGGTCGTGTCGTGGGTGAAGGAGCGGCACCCGGTCTTCGAGACCGCGCTGACCCTCGGCCCGTCCGACACCGTCACCGACGCCCTGCACCTCATCCCCAAGCGCGCCCACGGCGGCGTCGTCGTGGTCGACCGCGACGGGTCGGCGCTCGGCGTCGTCACCGCGTCCGACTGCGCCGGGGTCGACCGCTTCACCCAGCTGCACCAGGTGATGTCGCGCGAGCCGCTGACGCTCGACGCCGACGACGTCGAGACCGACGGCGGCCTGCACCGCGCCTTCGACACGCTGCACGCCGCCCGCCGCCCGATGGCGCCGGTGCTGCGCGACGGCCGCCTCGTCGGCGTCCTCACCCGCACGGGTGCGCTGCGCTCCACCCTGTACGCACCGGCGCTCGACGACCGCGGGCGGCTGCGCGTCGGCGTGGCGGTCGGCATCAACGGCGACGTCGCCGCGAACGCGGCCGGTGCGCTGGAGGCCGGCGCCGACGTGCTCGTCGTCGACACCGCCCACGGGCACCAGGAGAAGATGCTGGCCGCCCTCGCCGCGGTGCGCGGGCTCGACCCCGCGGTGCCGGTCGTCGCCGGCAACGTCGTCACCGCCGACGGCGTGCGCGACCTCGTCGGCGCAGGCGCCGACGTCGTCAAGGTCGGCGTCGGTCCGGGCGCGATGTGCACCACCCGCATGATGACCGCCGTCGGACGGCCGCAGTTCTCCGCCGTGCTCGAGTGCGCCTCCGCCGCAGCCGATCTCGGCAAGCACGTCTGGGCGGACGGCGGTGTGCGCCACCCGCGCGACGTCGCCCTCGCGCTCGCCGCCGGCGCCAGCCAGGTGATGGTGGGCTCGTGGTTCGCGGGCACCTGGGAGAGCCCCGGCGACCTGATGACCGACGAGCGCGGCCGCCAGTACAAGGAGAGCTTCGGCATGGCGTCGGCCCGCGCCGTCGCGGCCCGCACGAGCCGTGACGACGCCTTCGAGCGGGCCCGCAAGGGCCTGTTCGAGGAGGGCATCTCGTCCTCGCGGATGATGCTCGACCCGAAGCGGCCCGGCGTCGAGGACCTGCTCGACCACGTCACCTCGGGCGTGCGCAGCGCCTGCACCTACGCCGGCGCCCGCACCCTCGCCGAGCTGCACGAGCGCGCCGTCGTCGGCGTCCAGAGCGCCGCGGGCTACGAGGAGGGCCGCCCCCTGCCATCTGGTTGGTGAGGGGGCGCGAGCGTCAGCGAGCCGTAGGCTGAGGCGGTGCTGACCGAGTGGCTGCTGCTGGGCCTGGGGGTCGTGCTGACCCTGGGCACGGGGGTGTTCGTCGCGGCCGAGTTCTCCCTGATCACCCTCGACCGGCCCGACGTCGAGCGCGAGGCCGCGTCCGGGAGCCGGTCGGCCGCGTCCGTGCTGGCGGGGCTGCGCACGCTGTCGACCCAGCTGTCCGGCGCGCAGGTCGGCATCACCCTCACCACGCTGCTCGTCGGCTACCTGGTCGAGCCGTCGCTGTCGCGGCTGCTCGAGGGCCCGCTCACGACCGCCGGCGTCCCCGAGGGCGTCGTCGGGCCGCTCGCCGTCGGGCTCGGCATGTTCGTCGCCACCGTGGTGTCGATGCTGGCGGGCGAGCTGGTGCCGAAGAACCTCGCGATCTCGGTGCCGATGGCCACCGCGCGGTGGGCGGTGCCGCTGCAGCGGGCGTTCACCTGGGTGACCCGTCCGCTCATCGCCGTGCTGAACGGCAGCGCCAACAGGATCCTGCGCAGCGCGGGCATCGAGCCGCGCGAGGAGCTGGCGAGCGGTCGCTCGCCGACCGAGCTGGCGTTCCTGGTGAAGCGGTCGGCCGAGGCGGGCACCCTCGACGAGGGCACGGCGACGCTGCTCACCCGCTCCCTCGGGTTCTCCGAGCACACCGCCGCCGACGTCATGACGCCCCGCGTGCGGGTGCGCTGCCTGCCGGTCGAGGCGTCCGCCGCCGACGTCATCGCGCTCGCGGCCGAGACGGGGCACTCCCGGTTCCTCGTCGTCGACGGCTCCCTCGACGACGTGGTCGGCGTCGTCCACGTGAAGAAGGCCGTGGCCGTCCCGCGCGAGCGCCGGGCCGACGTGCCCGTCGGGGCGCTGGCGCCGGCCGACCCGGTGTTCGTCCCCGAGACGGTGCGGCTCGACCCGCTGCTCGTCGACCTGCGCAGCCAGGGCATGCAGCTCGCCGTCGTCACCGACGAGTACGGCGGCACCGCCGGCCTGGTCACGCTCGAGGACGTCGTCGAGGAGCTGGTGGGGGAGGTCGCCGACGAGCACGACCGCGACCGCCCCCGCGTCATCCGCCAGCGCGACGGCTCGTACGGGCTCCCGGGGCAGCTGCGGCCCGACCAGGTGCGCGAGCTGCTGGGCCTGCAGGTCCCCGACGACGCCGCGTACGAGACGGTCGCCGGCTTCGTGCTCGCCCGGCTCGGGCGCCTCGCCCGGCTGGGCGACGAGGTCGTCGTCGCCGACGGCGTGCTGCGGGTGGAGCGGCTCTCGGGTCGCCGGGTCGAGCGGCTGCGCTACGTGCCGGTCGCCGGTGCGGGCGGCGCCCGCGACTCCGTGCTGGGGGTGGCAGGACGATGAGCACCGGGTCCGCGCTGCTGCTGGGCGTCGCGCTGCTGCTGCTGAACGCGTTCTTCGTCGGGGCCGAGTTCGCGGTCATGTCGGCGCGCCGCTCGCAGATCGAGCCGCGCGCTGCGGAGGGCAGCCGTCCCGCGCGCACGGCGCTGCTGGCGATGGAGAACGTCTCGCTCATGCTGGCCTGCTGCCAGCTGGGCATCACCGTCTGCTCGCTCGGCCTGGGTGCCGTGGCCGAGCCCGCCCTGGCCCACCTGCTCGAGGTGCCGTTCGAGGCGGTCGGGGTGCCCGAGGCGCTGCTGCACCCGATCGCCTTCGCCCTCGCGCTGGCCGTGGTGGTCTACCTGCACGTCGTCATCGGCGAGATGGTGCCGAAGAACATCGCGATCGCGGCCCCCGAGCGCTCGGCGCTGCTGCTCGCCACCCCGCTCGTCTGGACGGCCCGCGCGGTGAAGCCGCTCATCGTGGCGCTGAACGCCGTCGCCAACGCCGCGCTGCGGCTCGGCCGGGTCGAGCCCAAGGACGAGGTGGCCTCGACCTACACCGTCGAGCAGGTGCAGTCGATCGTCGACGAGTCGCGCCGCGAGGGCCTGCTCCAGGACGGCGGCCTGCTGGCCGGCGCGCTCGAGTTCAGCGACCTGGTCGCCCGCGACGTGATGGTGCCGGTCGCCGACCTGGTCACGGTGCCCGGCAGCGGGTCGCCCGAGGACGTCGAGCGGCTGGTGTCGCAGACCGGGTTCAGCCGCTACGCGGTCACCGCCGACGACGGCTCGCTGCTCGGCTACCTCCACCTCAAGGACGTGCTGCGCGACGACCCGCGCCGGCTCGACGAGCGCGCCCGCCGGCTGGTCACCGTGCCCGCGGACGCCGAGGTCGAGGACGTGCTCGCGCAGATGCAGCGCACCGGCTCGCACCTCGCGGTGGTGGCCCACGACGGCGCCGAGCCGCAGGAGGGCGTGGCGCCGGGCGGCGCGCTCGGCGTGGTGTTCCTCGAGGACATCATCGAGGAGCTCGTCGGCGAGATCCGGGACGGCACCAGCCGGCTGCGGGTGCGCACCCCGTAGGGTGTCCGCCGACCGCCCGGCACGCGGCGGTCGAGGGGGATTTGCGTTCCGCCCCCGAGGTGCCGTTACTATCTCGTGACCTCACCCGCAACTGCGGTGCTCCACTGACGCCACTCCCTCCGCGTGGGCCCCCTCCCCGCCACGGAGCCAGGCTGCGGCCGGTGCGACGAGGTCCCGTCCGGTGGCGCGCCCGCCGGGCTGCCAGCTGGGTGTCCTGTCGTCGAGTCACGCGCGGAGGTCGTTCGTGGGTTCGCACCGGGCGCAGGGCACTGCCCTGCGGCGCTCCCGCGAGACCGGCGACCCGTCGCCGGCGCGGTCCACCGGCACCCTCGAGACCTCGCCCCGCCGTCAGGCGGCGGCACGGCGCGCCGCCGCCGAGCGGCTCGCGGCCTCGACCGGCCCGACGTCGGCCCGCCGTCCCGCCGGGATGCGCACGCACCTCACCGAGGTGCTGCCCACCACCCCGCAGCCGACCGAGCAGCTGCCCGCCGTGTCCGGCTGGCTCGAGGCCGACGCCGCCGCCCCCGCCGACCTGAGCGCCCCGCTGGCCCCGGTCGTGCCGGTGGGGGAGCGTCGCGCCCGCCGGGAGGCCGAGCGCCTCGCC
>NZ_BAAHAF010000019.1:0-19647 GCF_054777815.1 Angustibacter speluncae
AAGCTGAAGATCGACCGCGCCTTCGTCGCCGACCTCGACCAGCGCGGTGGCGTCGCCGAGGCCAAGCTCGCGGGCCGCCGCCAGCGCCGACAGCGCGGTGGCGCCGGCCCCGAGCAGCACCACCTGCCCGCCGGGCGAGGTCGTCCCGGCCTCCCGAACGGCCTCGACGATGCCCGCGACGTCGGTGTTGTCGCCCCGGCGGGTGCGCAGCCCGGGGTCGGTCCAGCGCGGGTCGGTACCGGCGTCGGCGTCCACGGCCGGCCCGAACGTCACCGTGTTCACCACGCCGAGCAGACCCGCCAGCGGCGACACCTCGTCGAGCAGGGGCAGCACGGCGCGCTTGAGCGGCATCGTGAGCGACAACCCGGCCCAGCCGTGGTCGAGGCCGTCGAGGAAGGCGGGCAGGTCTGCCTCGCGCACCTCGACCGCCTCATACGACCAGTCGTCGAGGCCGAGCGAGCGGTACGCCGCGGCGTGCAGCGCGGGTGACAGGGAGTGCGCGACCGGCGACCCGAGGACGGCCGCCCGCCTCACCGGACGACCCGCCTCACCGGACGACCCGCCTCACCGGACGACCCGCCTCACCCGTTCTGCTCCAGCCACTCCTGGAACTGCGACTTGGCGGCCAGGAACTCGTTGTAGTCGGAGGTGAACACCGTCTCGCCGGTGTCGCCGTTCACCGTCACGAAGTACAGCCAGTCGCCCTCGGCCGGTGCCAGCGCCGCGGCGAGCGCGTCCTCGCCCGGGTTGTTGATCGGGCCGGGCGGCAGGCCGCGGTTGAGCCGGGTGTTGTACGGCGAGTCGGTCTGCAGGTCGCTCGCGGTGAGGTCGAGGTTCCGCTTCTGCACGATGAAGCCCACGGTGGAGTCCATGCCGAGGGTCTCGCCGCGGTCGATGCGGTTCTGGATCACCCGGGCGACCTTGGCCATGTCGTCGGCGCGGCTCGCCTCGCCCTGCACGATCGAGGCCCGGATCAGCACGTCGCGCCGCTGCGCGGCCGGTACCCCGAGCGAGTCCATCGCCTGGGTGTGCCGGGCGACCATCGCCTGCAGCACCTCGAGGGCGGTGACGTCGGGGTCGAAGTCGTACGTGGCCGGGAACAGGTAGCCCTCGGCGCTGCCGCCCGCCTCGGGCGGCAGGCCCAGGGCGGGGTCGGCCAGGGCGGCCTGCAGCTCCTCGACCGGCAGGCCGGTGTCGGCGCTGATCTCGGTGAGGGTCTCGCTCACCCACCGCCCCTCGGGCAGCGCCACCCGCAGCGACTGGCGCGAGGCCGGGTCGAGCAGCAGCGCGAGCGCGTCGGAGGCCTTCATCTCCGTGCGGACGCGGTAGGTGCCCGGCTGCAGACCGGCGGCGTCGGCGTTCGCCTGGAAGGCGGCCACGAACGCGGCGCGCGAGGCGACCACGCCGGCCTCGACCAGCGTCTCGCCGATGCGGCCGCCGGTGTCGCCGGCGTTGACGACGACGTCGACCTCCTCGCCGCCCGGTCCGGCGAAGTCCTCGGGCGGCGGGTCGCCCTCGAGCCGCTCGAGCAGCGGGCTCACGAACGAGGACCAGCCGGCGTAGACGGCACCGCCGAGCAGCGCGAAGCAGATGACCAGCACGACCGCGGCTCGCCCGCCCCGGCCGCGACGGCCGCCGCGGCGACCGCGTCGACCCCCCGCGCCGGGCTCGAGGTCGTCGTAGGCGTCGTCCGGGTAGTCGGCCACCGCGTGGTCGTCGTACGCCTGCTCGTCGTACACCTGGTCGTCGTACGGCTGCTCGTACGGCTGCTCGTACGGCTGCTCGTACGGCTCCGGCTCGGGCTCGGCCACCGGCACGGCGCGGGTGGGCGCGGGGTCGGGCCCCGGCTCGGGTACGGACGCGGTGGTGCGGGGCCCGCGGGGGGTCTCGGCCGGCACGGCGCGCGGGGCGAACCGGTGGCTGCGCTCGACCGCCTCGAGGTCGAACACCTCGTCGCGGTCGTGGCCACCGACGACGGCGTCGAAGGACGGCTCGTCGCCGGCGTCCGGCCCCGTGGTGCGACCGGCGGTCGACTCCGGCGGGAGCCGGAGCTCGCCGGTGTCGTCGCGCACCGCGTCGGGGACGGCCCCGGGCCGCACCCGGCGGCCCCGGCGGCGCTGCGGGGGCGTGGCCTCCCCCGCGCCGCCCGGGCCCTGCTCGAGGTCACTCATCCAGCGGGGCCTCCTGCGCCCGCGGCGACGGTCCGTCCGTCCCCGCCCCGGGCGCGACCAGCGTGCCCGGTGGACGTCCCGACGCCCTCTCGGCGTCGAGCGCGTCCTGCAGCAGCACCACCGCGGCGACCTGGTCGACCACCGCGCGCTGCCGCCGCCCTCGCACCCCCGATCCGCGCAGCTGCCGCGTGGCAGCCACCGTGCTCAAGCGCTCGTCCACCAGCCGCACCGGCACCGGCGCCAGCAGGCGGGCGAGGGCCTCAGCGTAGCCACGCGCGGCCTCGGCCGCGGCACCCACACGCCCGGACAGGTGCAGCGGCATGCCGACGAGCACCTCGACGGCGTCCCGCTCGGCCGCCTCGGCGGCCACCGCGCGCTGGTCGGCGCCGCCCTGCTCGTCGCGGGCGAGCGTCGCCACGGCCGAGGCCAGCAGGCCGGAGGGGTCGCTCGCGGCGAGCCCGACGCGGACCGTCCCGACGTCGACGCCGAGCCTCACGCCCTGCCTCACCGGGGGGACCTCACCTGCAGGACCGGGCGGGTGTCATCGGCCTGCGCTCATCGGCCGGCGGTGACCGTCTCGCCGACGGCGTGCTCGACCGCGCGCAGCGCCTCGGCGACCTTCGACGCGTCGGTGCCGCCGCCCTGGGCGAGGTCGTCCTTGCCGCCACCGCCGCCGCCGAGGGTCTGGGCGGCGAGCCGCACGAGCGCGCCCGCCTTCACGCCCCACTCGCGGGCGGTCGGGTTGGTCGCGACGACGACGAGCGGGCGGTCCTTGGCCACGCCGGCCACGGCGACGACGGCGGGACCGGCGTCGCCGAGGCGTCCGCGCACGTCGAGGGCGAGGGTGCGCACGTCGTCGGCCGACGACACCGCGCCGGCGTCGTGCCCGACGAAGCGGACGCCGAACACGTCGGTGGGCGACTGCGCGAGCCCCGCGGCCGCCGCCAGCACCTGCTGCGCGGCCTGGTCGGCGAGCCGCTTCTCGGCCGCCTTGAGCTGGGCCGCGAGCGCGGCGACGCGCTCGGGCAGCTCCTCGGGGCGCACCTTGAGCGCCTCGGACGCGGTGAGCAGCAGCGCCCGCTCGGCGGCCAGGGACCGGAACGCCTCGATGCCGACCAGCGCCTCGACGCGGCGGACGCCGGCGCCCACCGACGACTCGCCCGTGAGCACCACCGGCCCGACCTGGGAGGAGTGCGACACGTGGGTGCCGCCGCAGAGCTCGCGGCTCCACTCCCCGCCCATCTCGACGACGCGCACCTGCTCGTCGTAGGTCTCGCCGAACAGCGCGAGCGCGCCGCGCTCGCGGGCCTCGGGGAGCGTCATGTACGTGGCCGAGACGGGCAGGTCGCGCCGCACCGCCAGGTTGGCGACCTCCTCGACCTCGCTGCGGGTGGCCGGCGACAGCGCGCCCGGCCAGGCGAAGTCGAGCCGCAGGTACCCGGGCTTGTTGTACGAGCCGGACTGCAGCGCCGTCGGTCCGAGCACCTGCCGCAGCGACGCGTGCATCACGTGGGTGCCCGAGTGCGCCTGGCAGGCGCCGAGGCGCCACTGCTCGTCGACCGCGGCCAGCACCTCCTGTCCCGTGGTCACCTCGCCCGAGGCGACCCGGACGCGGTGCACGACCAGGCCCTTCACCGGTCGCTGCACGTCGAGCACCTCGAGGGCGAGGCCCCCGTGGCCGGTGATCGAGCCGGCGTCGGAGTCCTGGCCGCCGGACTCGGCGTAGAACGGCGTCTGCTCGAGCACGACCTCGACGACCTGCCCCTGCTGCGCCGCGGGCACCGGCTCGCCGTCGAGGAGCAGCCCGCGCACCTGCGTGCCGGTCTGCAGCTCGGCGTACCCGGTGAACGGCGTGGGGCCGGCGTCGCGCAGCGCGCGGTAGGCGGTGGTGTCGGCGCGGCCGCCCTTCTTGGCCCGGGCGTCGGCCTTGGCCCGCTCGCGCTGCGCCGTCATCAGCCGGGTGAAGCCCTCGCGGTCGACGGTGACGCCCTGCTCGGCCGCCATCTCGAGGGTCAGGTCGATCGGGAAGCCGTAGGTGTCGTGGAGCTGGAACGCCTGCTCGCCCGCCAGGGTCGCGCCCCCCTGGGGCGTCGACAACTTCGCCTGCCGCACAGCGGTGTCGAGCAGGACCGTGCCGGACGCGAGGGTGCGGCGGAACGCCTCCTCCTCGGCGTAGGCGACGGCGGAGATGCGGCCGAAGTCGGCCTCCAGCTCCGGGTAGGACTGCGTCATCCGCTCGAGGCTGACCGGCAGCAGCTCGGGCAGGGTGGCGGCGTCGACGCCGAGCAGCTTCATCGCGCGCACGCTGCGGCGCAGCAGCCGGCGCAGCACGTAGCCGCGTCCCTCGTTGCCGGGGGTGATGCCGTCGCCGATGAGCATCAGGCCCGAGCGCAGGTGGTCGGCGACGACGCGCATCCGCACGTCGTCGTCGTGGTCGGCACCGTAGCGCCGGCCCGACAGCTCGGACGCCTTCTCGATGACCGGGTAGACCTCGTCGATCTCGTAGAGGTTGTCGACGCCCTGCAGCAGGTAGGCCACGCGCTCCAGGCCCATGCCGGTGTCGATGTTCTTGCTGGGCAGCGGGCCGACGACGTCGAACTCCTCCTTGGAGCGGACGTCGGTGACCTCCTCCTGCATGAACACGAGGTTCCAGATCTCCAGGAACCGGTCCTCGTCGACGACCGGGCCGCCGTCGGGGCCGTACTCGGCGCCGCGGTCGACGTAGATCTCGCTGCACGGCCCGCCGGGCCCGGCGACGCCGGTGTGCCAGTAGTTGTCCTTGCGGCCGCGGCGTTGGATGCGCTCGGCGGGCAGCCCGGCGACCTTGCGCCACAGCTGCTCGGCCTCGTCGTCGCCCTCCAGGACGGTGACCCAGATCTTGTCCGGGTCGAAGCCGTAGCCGCCGTTGTGCTGCTCGTTCGTGACCAGCTCCCAGGCGTACTCGATCGCGCCCTCCTTGAAGTAGTCGCCGAACGAGAAGTTGCCGTTCATCTGGAAGAACGTGCCGTGCCGCGTGGTCTTGCCGACCTCCTCGATGTCGAGGGTGCGCACGCACTTCTGCACGCTCGTGGCGCGCTGCCACGGCGGGGTCTGCTGCCCGGTGAGGTACGGGATGAACGGCACCATGCCGGCCACCGTGAACAGCAGGGTGGGGTCGTCGCTGATCAGCGACGAGCTCGGGACGACGGCGTGGCCCCTGCCCTCGAAGTAGGACAGCCAGCGCCGGCGGATCTCCGCGGTCTCCATGGGTTCTCGGGTCCTGTCGGGTCGTGGGTCGAGGTCGGACGGACCTGGCGGGCGGGACCGGGACGGCCCCGGGCGCTCAGCGGTCGTCGACCTCGCTGGCCGGGTTCTCCAGCAGGTCGGCGACACCGCGGCCGTCGATCTCCCCCGACACGGCCGCGCGCAGCACCTCCTCGCGCTCGGCGGCGGACGCCCGCACGGCGTCGGCGAACTCGCGCAGTCCGTCGCCGAGGCTGGACAGGCCGTCGCCGACGCTGCCCGCGATGCCCTGCGGCGTGTACTGCTGGGCGGTGCGCGTCACCTGCCGCACCACCAGGACGCCGGCGGCCGCGCCGAGCGCGACCCAGAACAGCTTGCCGATCACCGCTTGCTCCGGCGGCCCCGGGTGGCGCCCGGCTTGCGGCCGCCGCCCATCGCCTGGCGCACGCCGTAGGTGAACGCGGCGACCTTGATGACCGGCGAGCCGAGCGTGGCGGCGAACAGCGCGGTGAGCGCCGACACGTTGGTGGCCACCTGCACGCCGTTGTCGCTGATCACGCCCACCTTGGTGGTGATCGTGTCGACCTTCTGCAGCTGGTGGTTCGTGTGGCCGACGGTCTCGGTGACGCCGCCGATCAGGGGCAGCGTCTCGTCCGAGAGCTTGCGGACCGTGCTGCCGGCCTCCTCGATCGTGTTGCCCAGCTTCCACATGGCGCGGGCGATCGGCAGGACGATGATGAGGAACCCCAGGGCGAAGACGCCCCCGATGATCGTCCCTGCGAGCTCTGCTGGCGACATGGGCGTCAACCTACCCGGTCGTCCGGGAGCCCCCCACCGCAGTTCCGCGCACGTCCGGCGCCGCCCCCGAGGCGGCGCCGGACGTGCGGCTGCGCTGTGTCAGCGGGCGTAGAACTCCACGACCTTGGCGACGTCGCACCGGATCGGCACCAGCTCGCGCGCCGGCGCGGCGAGCAGCGTGACCGCGAGCTCCTCGAGCCGGACGTCGAGGTAGGCCGGCACCTGCGGCAACACCTCGGCGTGGCCGCCCGCGGCCGCGACCTGGAACGGCAGCTTCTCGCGGCTGCGCGGGGCGATCGACACCGTCTGGCCCGGCGTCACGCGGTACGAGGGACGGTCGACCCGGCGGCCGTCGACGAGCACGTGGTGGTGGGTGACCGCCTGGCGCGCCTGGGCCGTGGTGCGGGCGAGCCCGGCCCGCAGCACGACGGCGTCGAGGCGGCGCTCCAGCAGCTCGACGAGCACGTCGCCGGTCTGCCGCGACGACCTCTTCGCCTCCTCGACCGCGCGGCGCATCTGCTTCTCCCGGATGCCGTACTGCGCGCGCAGCCGCTGCTTCTCGCGCTGGCGCACGGCGAAGTCGCTCTCGTTGCGCCGGCGCGAGCGCCCGTGCTCCCCCGGCGGGTACGGGCGGTTCTCCATCAGCCGCGCGGCCTTGGGGGTGAGGGCGATGCCGAGGGCGCGGGACAGGCGGACCTGGCGGCGGCTGCGGTCGGGACTGGCGGGCACGTGCGTCTCCTCGGTGAGGTCGGTGGCGGACGGGGCTGACCGCGATCTGGAGTTAGGATAGCCTCACCTGCATGACCGAGTACGCCACCCACCCCGGCCTGGTCCCCGCGGCCGAGCTCGCGACCACCGTCCTGGCCGGCGCGGGCGCCGCCTCGCTGGCCGGTGACGGGCACGAACCTGTCGGCGTGCTGCACGGGCTCGACCTCGACGGCACCCCGGTGCTGCTCGCCGGTCCCGAGCTGGTCCGGGCGCTCGGTCTGGTGGGTGAGCACGACGACGCCGTCGCCCGCCTCGAGGTCACCGACCTGGCCCCGGTGGTCGACCTCACGATGCACCGCGCCCAGGTCGAGGTCACCGGCTGGGTGCGGCTCGTCCCCTCGCACGCGGTGGCCTCGCGGCTCGGCGCCCGCTCGCGGGCCGACCTCATCGTCGCGTTCGCGTCGTGGCCGGGCGCCCGGTTGCTCGAGCTCGACGTCGCCGAGGTCGTGCTGCACGCCGGCGCCGGCTGCGCCCACCTCGCCCCCGAGGACCTGCGGACGGCGCTGCCCGATCCCGTCGGCGCGCACGAGGCCGAGCTGGTGCAGCGGCTCGGCGACGACCTCGGCGCGGCCCTGCTCGAGCTCGTCCGCGGCATCGGCCACGCGCACCACGTCGACGGCGGCCCGGCCCGCCCGCTGGCGGACGCGCAGGAGGCGCGGGTGGTGGGCGTCGACCGCTACGGCCTGACGGTGCTGTGCACGCTCCCGGACGACGACGCAGCCGGATGCTGCGAGCATGCGTCGCGCTCGACCGTGCGGGTCCCGTTCCCGGCGCCGGTGTCGAGCGCGGCCGAGGCCGAGCGGGCCGCGCTGGCCCTGGTGGCGGGCGGACGCGGCTGCCCGCACGGCTGCTGAGCTACTGCTGCGGCTCGGTCTCGGCGGGGTCGCCCGCAGCGACCGGGCCGCCCAGCAGCTCGCGCAGCCGCTCCAGCCGGGGCGCGATGTCGCGCTCGTAGCCGCGGTCGGTCGGCTCGTAGTACCGCGCGCCGACGAGGGGGTCGGGCAGGTACTGCTGCGTGGCCACCCCGTGCGGCTCGTCGTGGCTGTACCGGTACCCCTCGCCGTGCCCGAGCTGGCGGGCGCCCGGGTAGTGCGCGTCGCGCAGGTGGGCCGGCACCGTGCCCATCCGGCCGGCGCGCACGTCGTCGGTGGCGCGGCCGATGCCGAGGTAGGACGCGTTCGACTTCGGCGCGGTGGCGAGGTGCACGACGGCCTGCGCCAGCACGATCCGCGCCTCCGGCATGCCGATCAGCTGCACCGCCTGCGCCGCGGCGACCGCGGTCTGCAGCGCGCTCGGGTCGGCCATGCCGACGTCCTCGGACGCCGCGATGACGATCCGGCGGGCGACGAACCGCGGGTCCTCCCCCGCCTCGAGCATCCGCGCGAGGTAGTGCAGCGCGGCGTCGACGTCGGAGCCGCGCATCGACTTGATGAAGGCCGAGGTGACGTCGTAGTGCTGGTCGCCCTCCTTGTCGTACCGCACCGACGCGACGTCGATCGCCTGCTCGGCCGCGGCGAGGGTGACGCGGCCGCCGTCGGCGGCGCCGGCCGCCGCCTCGAGCGAGGTGAGGGCGCGGCGCGCGTCTCCACCGGCCACCCGCACCAGGTGGTCGAGGGCGTCGGCGTCGACCTCGACCTCGCCGGCCAGCCCGCGCGGGTCGGTGCGGGCGCGCTCGAGCAGGCCGCGGACGTCGTCGTCGGACAGCGGCCGCAGCGTCAGCACCAGCGAGCGCGACAGCAGCGGCGAGATGACCGAGAAGGACGGGTTCTCGGTGGTGGCGGAGACCAGCACCACCCAGCCGTTCTCGACGCCGGGCAGCAGGACGTCCTGCTGGGCCTTGGTGAACCGGTGGATCTCGTCGAGGAACAGCACGGTCGTGCGGCCGTGCAGGTCGCGCTGGTCGCGCGCCTCCTCCATCGCCTTGCGGACGTCGCGCACACCGGCGGTGATCGCGGACATCTCGACGAACCGGCCACCGACGCCGCGCGAGACCACGTGCGCCAGCGTCGTCTTGCCGGTGCCGGGCGGTCCCCAGAGCAGCACGGACGACAGCCCCGCGCGGGTGCCGGCGGCACGGCCCTCGACCAGCCGCCGCAGCGGCGAGCCGGGGACGAGCAGGTGCCCCTGGCCCACGACCTCGTCGAGCGACCGGGGTCGCATCCGCACGGCCAGCGGCGCGGCCGGTCGTCCGCTCGAGGGGTCGTAGCCGTCCTCGGCGTCGTCGGCGTACGCCGACGAGAACAGGTCCGTGCTCACCCGCCGACCGTAACGCGCTCGTCGGACGCCGGTCCGACGCCTACCGTCGCGCACGTGGAGCAGGAGACCGACGCCGCGGCGCTGCTCGCCCTGGTCCGGCGCTGGCAGGCCGCCGGAGTCCCGTTCTGGGTCGGCGGCGGGTGGGGCGTCGACGCCCTCGTCGGGCGGCGGACCCGGCCGCACGCCGAAGTCGACGTCGCCCTGCACGCGGACCGGTTCGACGACGTGCTCGCCGGGCTGCTCGCCGACGGGTTCGAGGTCGAGACCGACTGGCACCCCGTCCGCGTCCAGGTCGCCCACCGCGACGGCCGCCGGGTCGACCTGCACCCGCTCACGCCGGCCGCGGACGGCAGCGCGACCCAGCCGGGTCTGGACGGCCACGAGTTCCACTACCCCGCCGACGCCTTCGCGACGGGGACGGTGGACGGCGTCCCGGTGCCGTGCCTGTCGGCGCGCCAGCAGCTGGCCTTCCACCAGGGCTACGACCACCGGCCGCAGGACGTGCACGACCTCGCCCTGCTGCGCCCGCTGCTCGCCGACGGGGGCTGAACGGGTGGCCCGTCCGCGTGCCCGGTGCACGGCGCGCCGCACCGGCTGAGACGCTGTGCGCGTGAGCAGCGTCCCCCCGCGCGCCGGCGCCCACGCCGCGCCCCGGGTCGGCGTCCTGGGCGCCCTCGGCCGCGCCGTCGGGCGTCACCCGGTCGTGGTGCTCGTCGTCTGGGTCCTGCTGTCCGCCACCGGGTTCGCCGCCGCGTCCGGCGCCTTCGGCGAGGGCCTGTTCGACCGGCTCTCCAGCGGCGAGCCCGACGTGCCCGGCGAGTCGCGCGAGGGTCGCGAGCTGCTCGTCGACGCGAACCGCGGCGGACCCTCCGTGCAGCTCGCGGTACGCGGCGTCGACCTCGCCGAAGAGGACCTCGTCGCCGTCCTGTACCCGGCGCGCGAGCAGCTGCGCTCGATCGCCTGGGTCGAGTCGGTGGCCGACCCCTACGCCTTCCCCTCCCCCGACGCACCCGACCCGACCGACCCCCGGGCGGGCGCCCTGGTCGCCGAGAGCCGCGACGGCTTCCTCGTCTCGGTGTCGCTCGTGCCCGACCTCACCGCCGAGCAGGAGGACTCCTCCCTGGCCACCGTGCACTCGCGGCTGCGCCAGCTCGGCGAGGAGGTCCGGGTCGTGGCGCCGCAGGCCGAGGTCGAGATCGGCGGCCTGAGCGACCTGGTCGACGCGATCAACGCCCAGGTCGAGGAGGACCTGCGGTCGGGCGAGGGCATCGCGCTGCCGATCAGCCTGCTGGTGATGGTGGTGGTGTTCGGCGGCTTCCTCGCCGCGGGCATCCCCGTGGTCGGCGCGATCGCGTCCATCGCCGGCGGTCTGGCGTCGCTGCTCGGCTTCTCGCACCTGATCGACCTCGACGCCACGGTCGTGAACGTGGTCACCGTGCTGGGCCTCGGCCTGTGCATCGACTACGGCCTGCTCATCGTCAGCCGCTTCCGCGACGAGGTGCGGGCGGTGCACGGCACCAGCCCCGACGACCTCACCCGCGCCGAGGCCGCCGAGGCGCTCGGCCGGACGATGGCGACCGCGGGCCGCACGGTGGTCTTCAGCGGCGTCACCGTCGGCATCAGCCTCGGTGGCCTGCTGCTGTTCGAAGCGTCGATCCTGTCGGGCACCGGTGCCGCCGGGCTCTCCGTCGTCGCGATCGCGCTGCTGGTGGCGCTCACCCTCGTCCCGGCGCTGCTGGCCCTCGGGGCGCGGAAGCTGGCCCGTCCCGGCGTGCTGAACGGCCTGCCGCTGGTGCGCCGGCTCGGCGACGTGGCGCCGGACGAGGGCTTCTTCAGCCGCCTCGCGCGGCGCGTGCAGCGCCGCCCGTGGTGGGTCGTGGTCGGGGTGCTCGCGCTCCTGGTCGTGCTGGCGCTGCCCGTGCTGGGCATCACGCTGCGCAGCTCGGCCGAGGACCTGCTGCCCGGCGACCACCCGCAGCGACAGTTCTACGCCGGTCTGCGGGAGGACTTCCCGTTCTCGGTGCCGCCGGCGGTCACGGTCGTCAGCGACGGCAGCGACGCCTCCGTCGGCGAGGCGCTCGAGCAGTGGTCGGACGACGTCGCCGAGCGCGTCGACGGCGTGGCGTCGGTCGACCCGCCCGTGGTCCTCGGCGACGTCACCTACGTCGGGGTGCGGCTCGCCAGCACCGACCCCGGCGGTCGCGAGGCGGCCGAGGTCGTCCGCGCGCTGCGCGCCGACCGTCCGGCCGGCCTGGACGTGAAGGTCACCGGCCAGGCGGCGGGGCTCGTCGACTTCGCGGCGTCGATGGGACGGTCGGCCCCCCAGGCCGTCGGCGTCGTCGTGCTGGCGACGTTCGTGCTGCTGTTCCTCATGACCGGGTCGATCCTGATCCCGCTCAAGGCGCTGCTGCTGAACGTGGTCTCGCTCGGCGCCTCGCTCGGCGTGGTCGTGTGGGGGTTCCAGGAGGGCCACCTGGCCGGGCTCCTCGACTTCACCACCCCCGGCGGCATCGAGACCGTCATCCCACCGCTGGTGCTGGCCCTCGGGTTCGGCCTGGCGATGGACTACGAGGTGTTCCTGCTGTCGCGCATCAAGGAGCTGCGCGACGCCGGCCTCGACAACGACGCTTGCGTGGTCGCCGGCCTGCAGAAGTCGGGCCGCATCATCACCTGCGCCGGGCTGGTCATCGTCGTGGTGTTCGCGGGCTTCGTCGCCGGCGACATGCTGGTGATCAAGGAGACCGGTGTCGCGCTCGCCGTCGCGGTCGTCATCGACGCGACGCTGGTGCGCATGCTGCTCGTCCCGGCTGCGATGACCCTGCTGGGAGAGTGGAACTGGTGGGCGCCCGGCCCGCTGCGCCGCCTGCACGCCAGGATCGGGGTGACCCACTGACCGCCGCCGACGACGACCCCTACCTGCGCTGGCAGGTGCCGCCGGACGCGGTGCTCGAGCGGTGGGACGACCCGGAGGGCGTCGCGCTGCTGCAGCAGGGGCGCCAGGGCGTCCCCGTCCTCACCGTGGTGGGGACGCCCGCCACGGCCGTCCGGCTGGCACCGGCCGCACTGGAGGCGCACGACGTCCACCGCACGACGCTGCCGCGCGGCGCCGTCGAGGCGCTCGACCGGCACGCCCCCGAGGCCGCCGCCCGGCTCCACGGCGGTGCCGACTGGGACTGGTTCTGGACGGCCTCCGCTCCCCCGGCCCAACCCGGCGAGGACGCCGTCGTGCGGCTGCTCGACGCCGACGACGAGGTGCGCGACCTGCTCGCGGTGTCGAGCCCCCGGCACAGCGCGGTTCCCGGCACACCCGGGATCGAGCGCTGGATGGGCCTGCGCGAGAACGGCTCCGGACGGCTGCTCGCCTGCGCCGCGAACGAGCCGTTCCGCCCGGGCGTGCCGCACCTCGCGTCGGTGGCGACCCACCCCGACGTGCGCGGACGCGGGCTGGGCGCCGTGGTGACGGCCGCGATCACGCGCGGGCTGCTCGACGACGGCTTCCCCGTCGTCACCCTCGGCATGTACGCCGACAACGACGTCGCGCGCCGGCTGTACCTGCGGCTCGGCTTCACCTGCGCGCACGAGTTCACCTCGCGCGCAGTGCGTCCCGCCGCCTGATCACCCGAGCGCGAGTGACTCGCCGGGCCACCGCGAGCGCAGCCACCGGTCGTGGCTCACCGCCACCAGCGCGCCGCGCCGCTCGCCGAGCGCGAGCTCGAGCTCCTCGACCAGCGTGAGCGAGAGGTGGTCGGTGGGCTCGTCGAGCAGCAGCACGTCCGGGTCGTCGACGACGAGCCTGGCCAGCGCCACCCGCCGCTGCTGCCCCACCGACAGCTGCCCCACCGGCGTGCGCAGCTCGCGCGGGTGCACCAGCCCCACGTCGAGCAGCGCCGCGACGTGGTCGTCGACCTCGCCCTCGCGCCCGGACGCGAAGACGCTCAGCACGTTCAGCGACGGGTCGGGCCAGACCGTGTGCTGCGCGAGCAGCCCGACGCGGGTGCCGCGGGCGCGCAGCACCGTCCCCTCGTCCGGCGCGAGGTGGCCCGCGAGCGCGGCGAGCAGGCTCGACTTGCCCACGCCGTTCGGCCCGACGACGAGCAGCCGGGTGGCGGCGGTGACGTCGAGCGCGCCGAGCGCCACCCGCCCACGGACGAGCAGGTCGCGCACCTGCAGCAGGACGCGGTCGCCCGTCCGCTCCCTGAAGGACGACGAGAACCGCAGCGGCGCAGGCGGTCTGCGCACGACGGCGCGGTCGAGCTCGGCCAGCCGCTGCTGCGCGTCGCGCACGCGCCGCGACACCGCGGCGTCCACCCGGTTGCCGAAGAAGTGCGGCGCGTACTTGTCGTTGTCGCGCGCGGCGCGGTTGTCGTGGCCGATGCGGTGCCCCGACCCGCGGGCCAGGACGGTCAGCCGGTCGTGCTCGTCCTGCCACTCCTCGTACGCCTGCTCCCAGCGGGTGCGCGCCGCCGCCTTGGCGTCGAGGTAGGCCGTGTACCCGCCGCTGGACCGGGTGGGCCGGCCGTCGAGGCCGGGGTCGAGGTCGACGACGGACGTCGCCACGGCGTCGAGCAGCACCCGGTCGTGGCTGACGACGAGCACCACGCCGTCGTGCGCCCGCAGCCGCCCCTCGAGGAACGTCACGGCGTCGTCGTCGAGGTGGGTGGTGGGCTCGTCGAGCAGCAGCACCGCCGGGTGCCGCACCAGCAGCGCGGCGAGGGCCAGCCGGTGGCGCTGGCCACCGGAGAGCGTGGCGAGCGGACGGTCCCGGCCGACGTCCGCCAGACCGAGGCCGTCGACGGCGGCGTCGACGCGGGCGTCGACCGTCCACGCGTCGTGGGCCTGCAGCGACTCCAGCACCTCGCCGTAGGCGTGCAGCAGGTCGGGGTCGTCGCCGCGGTCGGCCAGCGCGGCCTCGAGCCCTGCCCGCCGCTCCTGCAGCCCGTCGATCTCGTGCCGGGCGTGCGCCAGGACGTCGGCGACGGTGCGACCGGACGAGGCGTCGACCTGCTGGCCGAGCAGGCCGACGTCGCCGTGACGGCGCACGGTGCCGTGCTCGGGCGCCAGCAGGCCCGCTGCCACGCGCAGCAGGGTCGACTTGCCGGAGCCGTTCTCGCCGACGACGCCCAGACGCTCCCCCGCGCCGGCGACGAGCGAGACGCCGTCGAGCACGAGGCGGGGCCCGTACCGGACGACGACGTCGTCGAGGGCGAGCTGCGGCCGTCCGGCGACGACGGGGGCGGTGGTGGGTGCGGGGTGGGTCATGGAGGTGAGCCGATCTGCCGACGGGGGTGCCCGCCGGGCGCGGCCGACCGCTCGGTCGGCTGCCTCGGACGCGGGCGGGTCACGGCTCAGCTCCACATGGTGCGACCACCCTCGCTCGTGGCACGACCCGGTGTCCAACCCTTTCCCGGGGCCTCGCTAGCGTGCAGCGGTGTCACCCGTCGAGATCGTCCTGCTGGCCGTCGCGCTCGCGATGGACGCCGTCGCCGTCTCGCTGGCCCGGGGCATGGCCGTCGGTCGCGCCGACCGCCGCGAGGCCCTCCTGCTGGCCGGCGCCTTCGGCCTCTTCCAGGCCCTGATGCCCCTGCTGGGGTGGCTGCTGTCGTCGCTGTTCGCCGACCTGGTGCGCTCGGCCGCACCGTGGATCGCGTTCGGCCTGCTGCTGCTCATCGGCGCGAAGATGATCAAGGAGTCGTTCGAGGACGACGACGAGGACGACGCCGCCTCGGCCCGGCTGCCGCTGCTCGCGGTGCTGGGCCTGGCCGTCGCCACCTCGATCGACGCGTTCGCGGTCGGCGTCACCTTCGCCGTGCTCGACGTCGCGGTCGGCCCCGCGGTCGTGGTGATCGGCGTCGTGACCTTCGCGCTGTCGCTGGTCGCCGTGCTCGTCGGTGCCCGGGTCGGACGCTGGCTCGGCAGCCGCGCCGAGCTGTTCGGCGGCGTCGTGCTCGTGCTGATCGGCGTCCGGATCCTGCTGGACGGCCTCGGCGTCCTCTGACGCGGACGCCGCCACCGCAGAGTGTGAACCCCAGGGCGCGACACGCCGGCGTGTCGCGCCCGAGGTTCACACTCCGCGGGGTGGGGCGCCCGTCAGCCGGCGGGCTGCACCGGGGCGGCCGGCTTGGCGTCGACGCCGGCCTCCTTGCGCTGCTGGGCGGTGATGGGCGCCGGGGCCGCGGTGAGCGGGTCGTAGCCGCCGCCGGACTTCGGGAACGCGATCACCTCGCGGATCGACTCCGACCCGGCCAGCAGGGCGACGATGCGGTCCCAGCCGAACGCGATGCCGCCGTGCGGCGGGGCGCCGTAGGCGAAGGCGTCGAGCAGGAAGCCGAACTTCTCCTGCGCCTCGTCCTGCGTCAGGCCCATCAGCGCGAACACCCGCTCCTGCACGTCGCGGCGGTGGATACGGATCGACCCGCCGCCGATCTCGTTGCCGTTGCAGACGATGTCGTAGGCGTACGCGAGCGCCTCGCCCGGCGCGTCCTCGAACGAGTCGAGGAACTCGGGCTTCGGCGAGGTGAAGGCGTGGTGGACGGCGGTCCAGGCGCCCGACCCGACCGCGACGTCGCCGGACGCGACCGCGTCGGACGCCGGCTCGAACAGCGGGGCGTCGACGACCCAGAGCAGCTTCCAGGCCGACTCGTCGACGAGGCCGCCGCGGCGGGCGATCTCGACGCGGGCGGCGCCCAGCAGGGCGCGGGACGACTTCGCCTCCCCCGCACCGAAGAAGATGCAGTCGCCCGGCTGCGCGCCGGTGTGGGCGGCCAGACCGGCCAGCTCGGTCTCGGACAGGTTCTTGGCCACCGGGCCGCCGAGGGTGCCGTCCTCCCCGACCGTCACGTAGGCCAGGCCCTTGGCGCCGCGCTGCTTGGCCCACTCCTGCCAGGCGTCGAACTGCCGGCGCGGCTGCGAGCCGCCACCGGGCATCACGACGGCGCCGACGTACGGGGCCTGGAAGACGCGGAAGCCGGTGCCGGAGAAGTACTCCGTGCAGTCGACCAGCTCGAGGTCGAACCGCAGGTCGGGCTTGTCGGTGCCGTACCGGGCCATCGCGTCGGCGTAGGTCATCCGCGGGAACGGCGCCTCGAGGTCGACGTCGACCAGCTTCCAGAGCGCCACGAGCACCTGCTCGGCCAGGGCGATCACGTCGTCCTGGTCCACGAAGCTCATCTCGATGTCGAGCTGGGTGAACTCGGGCTGGCGGTCGGCGCGGAAGTCCTCGTCGCGGTAGCAGCGCGCGATCTGGTAGTACCGCTCCATCCCGGCGACCATCAGCAGCTGCTTGAACAGCTGCGGGCTCTGCGGCAGCGCGTACCAGGAGCCGGGCGCGAGCCGGGCGGGCACCAGGAAGTCGCGGGCGCCCTCGGGGGTCGACCGGGTCAGCGTGGGCGTCTCGACCTCGACGAAGTCGTGCGCGTCGAGCACCTCGCGGGCCGCCTTGTTCACGGCCGAGCGCAGCCGCAGGGCGCGGGCGGGGCCGGGGCGGCGCAGGTCGAGGTAGCGGTGCTTGAGCCGGGCCTCCTCGCCGACCTCGACGTGCTCGTCGAGCTGGAACGGCAGCGGCGCCGACGGGTTCAGCACCTCGACCTCGGTCGCGACGACCTCGATCTCGCCGGTGGGCAGGTTCGGGTTCTCGTTGCCCTCGGGGCGGCGGCTCACCTCGCCGGTGACCCGCAGGCAGTACTCGGCGCGCAGGCCGTGCGCGACGTCCTCGTCGCGGACGACCACCTGGGCGACGCCGCTGGCGTCGCGCAGGTCGAGGAACGCCACGCCGCCGTGGTCTCGCCGCCGGCCGACCCAACCGGTCAGCGTGACGGTGGTCCCGGCGTCGCCGGGACGCAGCGATCCGGCGGTGTGTGTGCGCAGCACGGTGGCGCTCCTCCTGGTGGTGTGCCCCGGCAGGTGCCGGGAGGACGGTGCGATCCTACGGAACCCGCGGCGCAGGGCCTGCACCAGAATGGTCCGGGCACCCACCGCGGGAAGCGGCTTGACCCTCACGCGGCGTGAGGGCCCAGCGTGGTGGGTGCGCCGCCGCCGGCGGCGCGAGGGAGGACCCGACAGGAAGGACCGTCGCCGTGGGGCTCACGGTCGGCCAGGTGGCCGCGCTCGCCGGGGTCAGCGTGCGGACGCTGCACCACTACGACGAGATCGGCCTGCTGCGTCCCGGTGGACGCAGCACGGCCGGCTACCGGCTCTACGACGACGACGACCTCGACCGGCTGCACCAGGTGCTGCTGTACCGGGGTCTCGGGTTCACCCTCGACGACGTGGCCGCCGTCCTCGACGACCGCTCGGTGCCCGCCACCGAGCACCTGCGCCGCCAGCTCGCGCTCCTGGAGGAGCGCATGAACGAGTTGGAGGACATGAGGCTGGCGGTCCGCAAGCAGCTGGAGGCACGTTCGATGAACCTGCGCATCACCCGCGAGGAGCAGTTCGAGATCTTCGGACCCGACTACGCGAGCAAGCACGAGTCCTACGCCGCCGAGGCGGAGGAGCGCTGGGGCGACACCGACGCCTGGAAGCAGTCCCAGGCCCGCACGTCGCAGTACACCAAGGAGGACTGGCAGCGGCTCAAGGCCGAGATGGACGAGCTGAACGGCCGCATCGGCGAGGCGTTCACGGCCGGCGTCGACCCGACGAGCGACCAGGCGATGGACCTCGCCGAGGAGCACCGGCAGCAGATCACCGGTGCGTACTACGACTGCTCGCTCGAGATCCACCGCGGGCTCGGTGAGATGTACGTCGCCGACCCGCGCTTCACGGCGACCTACGACGCGGTGGCCACGGGGCTCGCCCCGTGGCTGCGCGACGCGATCGCGGCGAACGCCGACCGCCAGGAGGCGGCCGACGCGCGGTGAGCGCGTGGAGGGCGACCGAGGGGACGGGGCCTGCCGGCCCGGTCAGCACGGCCGGGACGGCGGGTCCTCCTCAAGGATGTCCTGCAGCACCTCGCGCAGCTGCGCGACCTGCTCGTCGCCGTAGCGCACCCGCCAGCTGCGCTCGAGCGCGGCGAAGGCGTCCTTGGCCGCCTGCTGGCAGGCCGCGCCGCGCGAGGTGAGCCGCAGCGTCTTCGCCCGTTGGTCGGCCGGGTCCGGCTCGACCACCACGTAGCCCCGCCCGACCAGGTGCGCCACCTGCTGGCTCACCGCCTGCTTGCTCACACCGGCCTGGGGCACCAGCGCGCTCAGCCGCACGCCCTCGTCGGCGTCGAGGTGCCGCAGCACGTTCGCGCCGTGCGCCAGGCTCATGTCCGGGTACCCGGCGTCGGCGAGGCGCTGCTCGAACTCCGTCACGTACCTGCCCTGGACGCGCCCGAGCAGGGCGGCCAGCGGCAGGCGGGACGCGGGCGGCGGCACGACCCCATGGTCGCGCACTCCCCCGCCCGTCGTCCCGGTCGCGCCGCGGCTCAGCGCCGTGCGGGACGGGCGGTGCGCGCCACCAGCGGCACGTAGACCGCCGCCACCACGACGTGCGCGAGCGCCAGCCACAGCCGGTCGGCGAGCGCGATGCCCGGCATGGCGAGCGGGCCGGCGAAGGACAGCACCAGGAACGCCACCGCCACCACGGTCCAGACGCGCCCCGGACGGGCGACCGTGCGCTCCAGCACCTCCAGCAGCGCCCAGCCCAGCAGCGCGGCGGTGAGCGAGCTCGCGACGAACGCGCTCACCTCGACGGCGGCCGAGGTGCCGTCAGGCGCCTCGACCAGCAGGTCGGCCCCCGCCACCGGCACCGCCACCACCCACACCAGAACGGCGGCGAGCACCGCCAGCACCACCGCCACCGCCCGGCGCGCCCGCGGCCTACCGCCCTGCGCCCGCGCCGCGGTCGTCTCCTGCGTCGTGGTCATGCGGTCCTCCGAAGGTCGTCAAGTGGTTGACGACAACCGTCCCCCGCGTCACCGAGGATGTCAAGTGCTTGACCAAGCGCGTCAGCGCGGACGGCGCGACGCACCCGCCCGGGCGAGGCGCACCTCGAGGGCCCGGTAGAGCTCACCCCACGCGGCCGCCTGCGCCTCCCGCAGCCGCCGGCAGGCCGTCGAGACCCGTGCGTCCGGGACGACGCCCGTCGCGGCGGTGTACGCCGCGACCGCCTGCGGGTCGTGCAGGACCAGCAGGTCCCACTCGACCGGGCCGCGCCACGCGTCGTCGAGGTCCCACCAGCGCAGCCGGCCGCCCTGGACGACGGCGTTGCCGAGGTGCGGGTCGCCGTGCAGCGGCACCAGGCGTGTCAGGTCGTCGTGGACGAGATCGACGAGCACCGAACGCATCTCAGCGAGCGCGTCCTGGTTCTGCTCGCTGATCTCCGCCGCGCGCGCACCGGTGAGGTGCCCGAGCCGGGCGAGCAGCTGCGCGCCCCGGTGGGCGTCGGCCGCGACCTGCTCGGCGCCCGGCAGCGCCTCGCGCGAGTCGCGGACCGCCGCGTGCAGGTCGGCGAG
>NZ_BAAHAF010000020.1:0-18926 GCF_054777815.1 Angustibacter speluncae
CGCGCGTTCGCCGGCCTCAAGGTCGCGGCGGTCGGCGGCGTGACGGCCGACGCGCTGCGCGAGTCGCTGCCGCAGGTGCGCGGCGCGGCCAAGGTCGACAGCGCCGACCCGGAGGGCACGTTCAACGCCCTGGAGAAGTACGGCATCGACCTCACCGCGCAGGCGCGCGAGGGCCGGCTCGACCCCGTCATCGGCCGCGACGCCGAGATCCGCCGCGTCGTGCAGGTGCTGAGCCGTCGCACCAAGAACAACCCCGTGCTCATCGGCGAGCCCGGCGTCGGCAAGACCGCCGTCGTCGAGGGGCTGGCGCAGCGCATCGTCGCCGGCGACGTGCCCGACTCGCTGCGCGGCAAGCGGCTCGTCTCGCTCGACCTCGCGGGCATGGTCGCCGGGGCGAAGTACCGCGGCGAGTTCGAGGAGCGGCTCAAGGCCGTCCTGGCCGAGATCCAGGGCAGCGACGGCCAGGTCGTCACGTTCATCGACGAGCTGCACACGGTCGTCGGTGCGGGCGCCGGCGGCGAGGGCGCGATGGACGCCGGCAACATGCTGAAGCCGATGCTGGCCCGCGGCCAGCTCCGGATGGTCGGCGCGACGACGCTCGACGAGTACCGCGAGCGGATCGAGAAGGACCCCGCGCTCGAGCGCCGCTTCCAGCAGGTGTTCGTCGGCGAGCCCAGCGTCACCGACACCGTCGCCATCCTGCGCGGCCTCAAGGAGCGCTACGAGGCGCACCACAAGGTCGAGATCACCGACGCGGCACTCGTCGCCGCCGCCACGCTGTCCGACCGGTACATCTCCGGCCGCCAGCTCCCCGACAAGGCGATCGACCTGGTCGACGAGGCGGCGTCCCGGCTCCGGATGGAGATCGACTCGTCCCCGGTCGAGATCGACGAGCTCCAGCGCGCGGCCGACCGGATGCGGATGGAGGAGCTCGCGCTGTCCAAGGCCGACGACGCGGCGAGCCGCGAGCGGCTCGAGCGGCTGCGGTCCGACCTCGCCGACACCCAGGAGCAGCTGTCGGCGCTCAACGCCCGGTGGGAGCAGGAGAAGGCGAGCCTGAACCGCGCCGGCGACCTGCGCCAGCAGCTCGACGAGCTGCGCGGCCAGGCCGAGCGGCTCCAGCGCCAGGGCGACCTCGGCCCCGCGAGCGAGCTGCTCTACGGCCGGATCCCGCAGATCGAGAAGGAGCTGGCCGAGGCCGAGGCGGCCGAGCAGGTGGCCGCCGCCGAGGGGCCGATGGTCTCCGACCGGGTCGGTCCGGACGACGTCGCCGACGTCGTCGCCGCCTGGACGGGCATCCCGGCCGGACGGCTGCTCGAGGGCGAGCAGGCCAAGCTGCTGCGAATGGAGGACGTGCTCGGCGAGCGGCTGATCGGCCAGCACGAGGCCGTCCGCGCCGTCAGCGACGCCGTCCGCCGCGCCCGCGCCGGCATCAGCGACCCCGACCGCCCGGTGGGCTCGTTCCTGTTCCTCGGCCCCACCGGCGTCGGCAAGACCGAGCTGGCCAAGGCCCTGGCCGACTTCCTGTTCGACGACGACCGGGCGATCGTCCGGGTCGACATGAGCGAGTACAGCGAGAAGCACTCGGTGTCGCGGCTCGTCGGCGCCCCGCCCGGCTACGTCGGGTACGACGAGGGCGGGCAGCTCACCGAGGCGGTACGCCGCCGTCCCTACAGCGTCGTGCTGCTCGACGAGGTCGAGAAGGCGCACCCGGACGTCTTCGACATCCTGCTGCAGGTGCTCGACGACGGCCGGCTCACCGACGGCCAGGGCCGCACCGTCGACTTCCGCAACGTCATCCTGGTGCTCACCTCCAACCTGGGCTCCACCCACCTGGTCGACCCCACGCTCAGCCGCGAGGTGCAGCACGAGAACGTGATGGCCGCGGTGCGGGCGGCGTTCAAGCCCGAGTTCCTCAACCGGCTCGACGACGTCGTGGTCTTCGACCCGCTCAGCCGCGAGCAGCTCGCCGAGATCGTCCGCATCCAGGTCGACCGGCTGGCGGAGCGCCTCGCCCAGCGCCGGCTCACGCTCACCGTCTCGGACGAAGCGCGCGGCTGGCTCGCGTCCGAGGGGTTCGACCCCGCGTACGGGGCGCGCCCGCTGCGCCGGCTGGTGCAGACCCAGATCGGCGACCGGCTGGCCCGGGCGCTGCTGTCCGGCGAGGTGCGCGACGGCGACGCCGTGCGGGTCGAGCGCACCGGCGACGGCCTGGCCGTCGTCCCGGCCTCGGACGGCGACGTCGTGCTGGACGGCCTGGCGACCACGGAGGTCAAGGTCGACGGGAACGGTGCCGATGCGCCGTAGGTGTCCTCCGTCCCGCTGACCGGGCCGGCCCCGCCCGCGCGCGCGGCGGTGCCGGTGGTCCGCCTCACCCGCGCGCAGCAGCGCATCCGCGCCGCGGGCCTGGCGGACGTGCTGCGCGTCACGGCGCAGCAGGTGCTCGAGCTGTGCGGCGCCGACCTGGTCTGCGTGTCGACCTCGGACGACGAGGGCACCTCGCTGGTCGCGCGCGAGGTGTGCGGCACGGTCTGGGACGGCGCACCGTTCCCCGGCCACAAGGTCCCGCTCCAGGGCACGCTCGCCGGCCTCACCCTGCTCACGGGCGAGAGCCGGCTGTGCCTCGACGGCGCCACCGACACCCGGTCCGACCCGGCCCGCAACGCCCGGTTCGGCGTGGGCTCCTCGCTCAACGTGCCGCTGGTGCGCAGCGGCGAGGTGGTCGGCGTCGTCTCGGTGCTGGCCCGCGAGACGCACCGGTTCGACGCCGAGGACCTCGCGACCGCCGAGCTCACCTGCGGCACCGCCTCGGACCGGCTCGCTCAGCTGGTCGACGAGTACGGCGCGGCCGAGCTGCACCGCACCGTCCTGGACGCGCTCGACGAGGGCGTCCTGGTCACCCGCGGCGACGAGCTCGAGCTGCTGCACGCCAACCACGCGTTCCGGCGGATGGGGTCCGGCGACGTGCCCGAGCCCGGCACCGCCCTGCGCGACGTCCCGTGGACGATCTACGGCCTGGACGGGCGGCTCATGCCGCAGCGCGACCAGCCGACCGCGGTCGCGTGGCGCACCGGCAGGGGCGTGCACGACGTCGTGCTGCGCCTCGGCGGCCCGGACGGCGGCGGCCGGTGGTTCAGCGTCACCGCCCTGCCGGTGCGCGACCCGCTCTCGCACCGGGTGCTCTCGGTGGTGACCCGGCTGCGCGACGTCACCGACGAGCGGCGCGACCGCGAGCAGCTCGAGACCAGCAAGGAGCGGCTGCGTGCGGCGCAGCACGTGTCCGGCCTGGCCTGGTGGTCCTACGACGCCGTCACCGACACCCACGGCTGGTCCGAGCAGATGTTCGAGATCGCCGGGCTCGACCCGTCCGCCGACCCGCCGTCCGGCGCGGGCTTCCTCGCGCTGATGCACCCGGACGACCGTCCCGAGTCGTTCGAGTCCGGCGGCGCGCCGGAGCCCTCGGCCGACGACGACGCCACCCGGCCGCACTCCCGCAACGAGGTGTTCCGCCTGGTGCGGCCCGACGGCGAGGTGCGCGTCGTCCAGTCCTGGTCGGACCGCGAGCACGGCCCGGACGGCCGGCTGCGGCGCATCTACGGCGCCAGCCTCGACGTCACCGACCGCGAGGCCGCGGTCGCCGCGCTCGGTCGCCGCGACCAGCGCTTCCGGCTCGCCTTCGACAACTCCCCGATCGGGATGGGCCTGATCGACGTCGCCCCCGGCCGGGAGCCGACGCTGGTGCGCGCCAACGACGCGCTCGTCACGGCGCTGGGCCACCTCGACGAGGCCGACCTGCTGGCCCGCGCCGAGTCGTGGTCGGACCCCTCGCTGGTGGTCCGCGACCGCGCCCTGCTCGGCCGCGTCGTCTCCGGCGAGGTCGAGAGCCTGCAGATGGAGACGGTGCTCGTGCGCCGCGACGGCACCACCTTCCCGGCGCTGGTCACCAGCAGCGTCTCGGGCCAGGGGGCCGACGCGGTGCTGCTGCTGCACGTGCTCGACCTCACCGAGCGCCGCCGCGCGCACGACGAGGTCGAGCGCAGCGAGCAGCTGTTCCGCGCCGCGTTCGAGCACGCGCCGTCCGGCATGGTCGTGGTGAGCGCCGAGGACGGGCGCCAGGGCGAGATCGTCCGGGCGAACCGGGCGATGTGCGACCTGCTCGGCCTCCCGACCGACCGGGTCGTCGGCCGCGTCGCGCAGGACTTCCTGGTCCGCTCCGACCGGGAGGCGAGCTACGCGACGCTCGCGCGGGTCGCGGCGTCCGGCAACGACAGCGGCACCGCCCACCGCCGGCTGCAGCGTCCGGACGGCACGCAGCGCGACGTCTACGTCAGCTCGACCGCGCTGAGCGCCGGCGAGCACCCGACCGTCCTCACCCACGTCGTCGACGTCACCCAGCAGCAGGACCACCAGCGCACGCTCGAGCACATGGCGATGACCGACTCGATGACGGGGCTCGCCAACCGCGTCCAGCTCGCCGCCTGGCTCGAGATGGCGACCGCCGGTCCGGCGGAACGCGTGGCGCTGCTCATGCTCGACCTCGACCGGTTCAAGAACGTCAACGACTCCCTCGGCCACGACGTCGGCGACCAGCTGCTGCAGCAGGTCGCCGAGCGGCTCGCCCGCGGGCGCGAGCGCGGGTGGCGGGTGGCCCGGCTCGGCGGCGACGAGTTCGTCGTGCTGCTGGTCGACGTCGACTCCGCCGACTACCCCCAGCGGGTCGCCGAGGAGGTGCTCGAGGCGGTCGCCCGGCCGTACCACCTCGAGTCCGGGCACCGGATCGAGACGACCGGCAGCGTCGGCATCGCGCTCGGCGGCCGCGTCGGTCCCGGCGGCGAGAACCTGCTGCGCCAGGCCGACCTCGCCCTCTACGCGGCCAAGGACGGCGGCCGGAACCGGTTCGCCGTCTGCGACGCCGACCTGCTGGACGCCATCGAGGACCGCGTGCGCACCGAGGCCCGGCTGCGCGAGGCGCTCGACCGCGGGCACCTGCGCGTGCACCTGCAGCCGATCGTGTCCCTCGTCGACGGCGGCCTGGTGGCGCTCGAGGCGCTGGTGCGGCTGGAGGACCCCGTCGAGGGCCTGCTGCCGCCCGCCCGCTTCATCGACGTCGCCGAGGAGAGCGGCCTGATCGCCGAGGTCGACCGGTTCGTCCTCGCCGAGGCGCTGCGGGTCGCCGCGGAGCACCCGCTGGCCCGCCACGACCCGTCCGTGCGGATCGCGGTCAACCTGTCGAGCCGCACGCTCGCCCAGGGCGACCTCGCCGGCTACCTGCGCTCGCTGCTGCACGCGTCGGGGGTGCCGGGGTCGCGGCTGCTGCTCGAGGTGACCGAGAGCGGCCTGCTCGCCGACGACCCCGCGCTGCACCGCCTGCTGGGCGAGCTCACCGGGCTCGGCGCGCACCTCGCGATCGACGACTTCGGGACGGGGTACTCGGCGCTGGCGTACCTGACCCGCTTCCGCATGCACAAGCTGAAGATCGACCGCGCCTTCGTCGCCGACCTCGACCAGCGCGGTGGCGTCGCCGAGGCCACGATCCGGGCGATCATCCAGCTCGCGCACGCCCACGGGATGAAGGTCACCGCCGAGGGCGTCGAGACCGAGGAGCAGGCCGACGTGCTGCGCGGCATGGGCTGTGACAGCGCCCAGGGCTGGCTGTTCGGGCGTCCCGCACCCGCCTGGGGCTGACCGGCCCGAGGGCCGGTCGGAGGCCGGCCCGTCGACGCTGCGTACCCGAGATCCCCGACGGTGCAACCGCCACGCCCCCGAACGGCCCATCGCCGGGTTGGCACGCTCACCGTGGGCGAGCATCATGGGCGATGTCGAGAGGCGGGTCGTGGATCACCGGATCAGCGAGGCTGCACCTGGCGGACGGGTGCTCGCCCTCGCCGACCTGGTGCGCGTGCAGCGTGCGCAGCGCGCTGTCCGTCGCGCGCCCCTGACCGCCCTGCTCGTCGAGACCGTCGACCGCAGCGGCGAGCTCGTCGGCGCTGCCGACGGCCGCGCCGTCTTCGTCGACGTCGACCCGGACGCCCACCCCGCGTGCCGCGAGGCGGCCCGCACCGGCAGCCCGGCGCTGGTCGCCGAGGGGCGCGAGCTCGTGGTTCCCGTGCTGGTGCAGGCCGGCGGTGCCGTCGTCGTGCACCTCGACGCGCCCGACGGGGCCCGGTTCTCGGCGGTCGACCTCGAGCTGGTGCAGCTGGTGTGCCAGGTCGCCTCCTACCGGCTCGAGCTGGCGGGCGCCCCCGGTGACGACGACCTGCTGCGCTGGGCCCTGGTCAGCTCGGTCGACGAGGGCGTGATCGTGACGCGCGGGCCCGAGCAGCGGGTCGTGCTGGTGAGCGAGGTGCTCGAGCACTCGCTCGCCGCGAGCCCGCACCGCACGGAGGGCCGGCCGATCAGCCTGCGCGACTGGAGCTGGCTCGACGAGGACGGCACCCTGCGGGCACCCGAGGACATGCCCACCTGGCGCGCGTACCGGCACGGCGAGGCGGTCGTCGGCGAGCGGATGCGGATGGTTCCCGCCGACGGTGGCGCCACCACCGGCGACCCGACCCGCTGGGTGGTGGTCAGCGCCTACCCGGTGCCCGACCCGCTCACCGGCCACGCCGACGCCGTCGTCACCCGCGTCCGCGACGTCACCGCCGAGCACCACCTCGAGCAGGTGCGGCGCGAGGAGGCCGACCAGCTGCACGCCGCGCAGCAGGTGGCCGGGCTGGCCTGGATCACGCTGTCGCCCGCGACGGGCGAGATCACCTGGTCCGACGAGATGTACCGCATCGCCGGGCTCGACCCGCTCGGCCCGCGGATCACGTTCGCGGGGTTCCGCGCCGTCCTGCACCCCGAGGACGCCCACCTGCTCGACCTCGACGAGGACCTCGTCGGGCGGATGCGGCGGCTCGTACGGGCGCGGCTGCGCCGCCCGGACGGCGACGAGCGCGTCGTGCAGGTCTGGACCGACGAGGACCGCGACGACGACGGCGGGCTGACGCTGCTGCGCGCCGCCGTGCTCGACGTCACCGAGCACGAGCGGACGGTGCGGCGCGCGGCCGACGCCCGCCGGCACTTCGAGCTCGCCTTCGACGGCGCGCCCTACGGGATGCTCGTGGTGTCCGTGGCCGAGGGCTCGACCGGGCGGGTGCTGCGGGTCAACAACGGCCTGGCCGAGATGGTGCAGCGTCCGGTCGAGGCGATCGGCGGCCAGGTCGAGACCGTGCTGGTCTGCGCGGACGAGGGCGCCGAGCACTCCCTCGACGCCAGCCGGCTGCGGCTCGCCGGCGTCGAGGGCGACCGGCTGGTGCGCCGGCTGCGCCGCGCCGACGGCCAGGTCGTGCACGTCTGGATCACCGTCGTCCCGGTGCTCGACTCGACCGCGGCCGAGCCCTTCCTCGTCGTGCACGTGCTCGACGTGACCGCGCAGTTCCAGCAGCAGCGGGCGCTCGAGCGGATCGCGCTCACCGACGCCGTCACGGGCCTGGCCAACCGCGCCATGGTCACCGTGCGCATCGACCAGGCGCTCGCCACCGGCGTGCGCCCGCTCGCGCTGCTCATGGTCGACCTCGACCGGTTCAAGACCGTCAACGACAGCGTCGGGCACCAGGTCGGCGACCTGCTGCTGATCGGGGCGGCCGAGCGGCTGCGCACCACGGCGCCCGAGGGCGCGCTGGTCGCCCGGCTCGGCGGCGACGAGTTCGTCGTGCTGCTCCAGGGCGACACCGCCTCACGGGCCGAGGAGGTGGCCGAGGGGCTCGTCGCCGAGCTGAACCGCCCGTACGACCTCGCGTCCGGCCACCGGCTCGTCAGCAGCGCCAGCGTCGGCGTGGCCGTCGTCCCGGACGCCGGCTCGACCCGCCTCGACCTGCTGCGCGACGCCGACCTCGCGCTCTACCGGGCCAAGGAGCTCGGCCGCAACCAGTTCGTCGTCTGCGACGACGACCTGCACGAGCGGGCCGAGCAGCGGCTGCGCGACGAGCAGCGGCTCCGCGACGGCCTCGCCGGCGGGTGGCTGCGCCTGCACCTGCAGCCCATCCAGGACCTCGCCACCGGCGCCCTCACCGGCTTCGAGGCGCTGGTGCGCCTCGACGACCCCGAGCTCGGCGTGCTCGAGCCCGAGCGCTTCGTCCCGGTCGCCGAGGAGACCGGCCTGGTCGCCGAGATCGACCACTGGATGATCGGCGCCGTCCTCGACCACCTCGAGCACGACCCGCGCCTGCTCGCCGAGCCGACGCTGCGGGTGGCCGTCAACGTCTCGGGCCGCACCCTGGAGCGTCCGGACTTCTCGCCGCGGCTGCGCGAGGCGCTCGAGCGGCACGGCACCGACCCGCACCGCGTGGCTCTCGAGATCACCGAGTCGTGCCTGCTCGACGACGCCGACGGCGGCACCCTCGCCGCCCTGCGCGAGCTGCGGGCGATGGGGCTCACGGTCTGCATCGACGACTTCGGCACCGGCTACTCGGCCCTGTCGTACCTGCAGACCTTCGAGGTCGACGTGCTCAAGGTCGACCGCCGGTTCGTCGCCGCGCTGTCGGGCCCCGGCGAGCAGGCCCGCGCCACGATGCACGCGATCATCACGATGGCCCACGCCCTGGGCCTCGTGGTCGTCGCCGAGGGCGTCGAGTCGGCCGAGCAGCGCGACACCCTCGTCGGCCTCGGCTGCGACCTCGGCCAGGGCTGGCTCTTCGGCCGCCCCGAGCAGGCCTGACGCCCCGTCCCCTGGCCCGTTTCGCTAGTTCAGTGTCGGAAGTGACACCGAAGTGTTGCCGCGACACGTGTGACACGCCAGGTTGCCTCGTGCAGTGCTCAGCCGGCGCGGTGTCGTCCCGCTCGGGCGAGGGCGAAGGCCTCGACCAGCCTGGCGCGCACGAGGGGCAGGTCGTGCACCTCGGCCCAGGTGAACCGGACGACGCCCCAGCCGGCGCGCTCGATCGCCTGCTCGCGTTGGCGCTCTCGGACGAGCACCGTCTCGGTGGTCTCGCCCTCCTTCAGCAGGCGCCCGTACTTGATCCGCCCGTCGAACTCCCCGACCACGCCCCGCTCGGGCTACCCGAAGTCGGTGCGGACGTCACCGGCGTCCGTCGTGAGCTCGAGCTGCAAGGTGGACGCGGGCAGCCCGACCGCCGCGAACGCCAGTCGCGAGAGCGTCTCTCCGGGTGACTCCGCCCGGTGGTCCGCGACGGTGAGGGCACGACGCGCCTGGGCGGACCCGGGCCAGCGCTCGGTGTCGTCGAGCAGCCGACCGAGCTCGAGCCGCGACGCCCCTCGACGCAGCGCGGCGTCCATCGTGACCACCGCGCTGTCGAACCTGCTCACGCGCGCGGTGTCGAACACGGTGCGGACCAGCTCCGTCACCGGCAAGCCGTCGACCAGCACCTGCGCCGGTTGCGGGCCGTCGTGGTGCCAGACGCCGGCCTGGTGCCGCGTGCGCCCGGTGCCGGCCGCGCGCGTCACGTGCACCTCCTCCAGCCGGACGCGGTGCAGCGGCAGGTCGTGCAGGACGGCGGCCGTGAGGTGGCTGAACGTGTGGGGCGTCGTCAGCTGCAGCGAGACCGCGCGGGCGAGTGCGCGGTGCCGGTCCCGGGCGTCCCACCCGTCCCAGCTCTGTCGGAGCGCGTAGGCGCCCCAACGGATCCGGACGAGGCGACCACCGGCCCGGAGCCGGCCGACGTCACGGCCGGTGAGCCCGTGCGCGAGCGCCTGGCCGGTGGTGAGCACGCCGCCCTGAAGCGTCGCGACGGCGAGCAGGTCGGTGGGGAGATCCATGCCGCGCAGCGTCGTCCCCGGAGCACCGGGCGGGAGTCGTCGCGAACGCGATCTGTGGACGGCGGTCAGGGTCGGGGGCCTGTGGACGACGCGACGCGCGACCAGGCCCAGCCGACCACTGGACGAGGCGAGCTGGCGTGTCACACGTGTCGTCGCACCACCTCGGTGTCACTTCCGACACTGAACTAGCGAAACGGGCAGAGGTCAGGAAGTGAGGAGGGCGAGGACCTCGGCGACGACGACGTCGGGGCGCTCGACGGGGAGCATGTGGCCGGCGTCGTTGACGCGCACCAGGCGCGACCCGGGGACGGCACCGGCGAGGCGCTCGGACAGCACCGGCGGGGTCAGCCGGTCGTGCTCGCCGACCACGACGCTCACCCGGTGGGACGCCAGGTGCCGCAGGGCCTCCCGCTCGTCGTGCTCCACCAGGGCGCCGTACCAGGCGCCGATCGAACGGGCCCGCACCCAGCCCTCGGTGCGGCCGGAGCTGCGGACCAGCGCGGGGTCGGCGGTCGGCCCCCACGCCCTGCTGCGCCGCACCGAGCCGGGCAGGCGCGGCACCCGCACCCGCGACGGGACGCGACCCACCACGCGCATCGCGAGCGGCAGCGCGCGCGACGTGGTGCGTCCGAGACGGGCGGCCGTCGACACGAGCACGAAACCGGCTGCGGTCAAGAGGGTCTCGTCGAAGTGGCGACCCGCCCACGCCAGCAACGACATCGCCCCCATCGAGTGCCCGACGAGGACGACCGGGCCTCCCGGCCGCACGGCGCGCAGGACGGTGGCGACGTCGTCGCCCAGGCGCCGCACGCTCGGGGTCAGACCGGCGCGGCCGGACGTGGACCGCCCGTGCTCGCGCAGGTCGAAGCGGACCAACGCCACCTCGGGACGCTCCGCACGCAACCGCTCGACCACGTGGTCCCAGGTGTGGTGGGTGAGGGTCCAGCCGTGCACGAGCAGCACCGTGGCGGTGGCTCGAGCAGGGTCGGGGCCGTCGACCACCACGTTCAGGACGGCACCGTCGTCGGTGCGCACCGTCCGCCGGTTCGCGTCGTCACGCGGGCGCGCTCGGCGTCGCGGGGGGAGCACGGCGTCAGTCCAGGTCGACGACGACGGGCGCGTGGTCGCTCGAGCCCTTGCCCTTGCGCTCCTCGCGGTCGATCGCCGCCGCCGAGACGCGCTGCGCGAGAGCGGGTGACGCCAGCACGAAGTCGATGCGCATACCCTCGCGGCGGGCGAAGCGCAGCCGCTGGTAGTCCCAGTACGTGTAGACGCCGGGTCCGGGGGCGAAGGGCCGCACCACGTCGGCGTACCCGGCGTCGACCACCGCGCCGAAACCGGCCCGCTCCTCGGGCGAGGTGTGCGACTTGTCGGCGTAGAACTCGGGGCTCCAGACGTCCTCGTCGAACGGCGCGACGTTCCAGTCGCCGCAGAACGCCATCTGCAGGTCGGGGTCGGCGGCGAGCCGGTCGCGGCCGTGCGCCGCGAGCGCGTGCAGCCACTGCAGCTTGTACTCCATGTGCGGGTCGCCGATCTGGCGACCGTTCGGCACGTACACCGACCACACGCGCACGCCGCCGCAGGTGGCGCCGATCGCGCGCGCCTCGGCCACGGGTTCGGGCTCGCCCCAGGTGGGCTGGCCGGGGAACCCGATCTCGACGTCCTCGAGGCCGACCCGCGAGAGCACCGCGACCCCGTTCCACTGGTTCAACCCGTGGTGCGCCACCTCGTACCCCAGCTCCTCGAACCGCTCTCGCGGCAGCTGGTCGTCGCGGCACTTGGTCTCCTGCAGGGCGACCACGTCGGGCTGCACCCGCTCGAGCCAGGCGACGACGCGGTCGACGCGCGACCGGATCGAGTTGACGTTGTGGGTGGCGATGCGCACCCGCCGACCGTAGCGAGCGAGAGGCGCGTCCGCGCGCGTGGGAGGCTGCGGCCATGACCACCGCACTCGTCACCGGCGCCACCGCCGGCATCGGCTGGACGTACGCCCGCAAGCTGGCCGAGCAGGGCCACGAACTGGTGCTCGTGGCCCGCGACGTCGACCGGCTGGGGGAGCGCGCCGAGGAGCTGCGCGCGCTCGGCGTCGAGGTCGAGGTGCTCCCGGCCGACCTGTCCGACCGCGACCAGGTCGAGCGGGTGGCCGAGCGGCTGCGCGACGCCGACCGACCCGTCGACCTGCTGGTGAACAACGCCGGCTTCGGCATCCGCACCCCCTTCACCCGCAGCGACGTGCGCGACGAGGAGCGCATGCTGGCCGTGCTGTGCACGGCGGTGCTGGTGCTCTCGCACGCGGCCGCGAACGCGATGCGCGAGCGGGGTCACGGCGCGGTCGTGAACGTCTCGTCGGTCGCGGGCTTCGCGGCGATGGGCTCGTACTCGGCCGCCAAGGCCTGGGTCACCACGTTCAGCCAGGCGCTGTCGGCCGAGCTCGAGGGCACCGGCGTCCGCGTCCAGGCGATGTGCCCGGGCTTCACCCGCACCGAGTTCCACCAGCGCGGCGGCATGAAGATGACGGGGATGCCCGACCTCGCCTGGCTCGATGTCGACGACCTGGTCGACGCCGCCCTGAAGGACCTGCGCCGCGGCGTGGTGGTGAGCGTCCCGTCGGCCCGCTACAAGGCGGTGCGGCACGTGCTCAAGCACGCGCCGTCCGGGCTGGTGCGGCGCGGCTCGCGCGGCGTGGGGGCCCGCCGCCGCGGCTGAACCTGTGCACACGACGAGGAGTCGACGCACCCGGACCAGCCCACGAGGCCGCGGGAGCCACCGACACCCCCGCCTGTGCACACCGGGTCGTTAGGCTCGGGGTCCGTGACCGACATCGCCGCTGACCGCGCCCGCCTGCTCGAGCTGATCAAGGAGCTCGCCGTCGTGCACGGCGAGGTCACCCTCTCCAGCGGCGCCACCGCGCAGTACTACGTCGACCTGCGCCGCATCACGCTGCACCACGAGGCGTCCCCGCTCGTCGGACGGGTGCTGCTCGACGTGCTCGACCGCGCGGGGCTCGAGTTCGAGGCGGTCGGCGGGCTCACCCTCGGCGCCGACCCCGTTGCCACCGCGGTCCTGCACGCCGCCGCCGCGCAGGGCCGGGCCGTCGACGCGTTCGTCGTCCGCAAGGAGGGCAAGGCGCACGGCCTGCAGCGCCGCATCGAGGGGCCGGACGTGCCCGGACGCCCGGTCGTCGCCGTCGAGGACACCTCGACCACCGGCGGCTCGGTGCTCACCGCCGTCGAGGCGCTGCGCGAGGCCGGTGCCGACCTGCGCGGCGTCGCCGTCATCGTCGACCGCGCGACCGGCGCGCGCGAGAAGGTCGAGGCCGAGGGCCTGTCGTACCACTACGTCTTCGGGCTGGACGAGCTCGGCCTCGGCTGACGCCGGCGGCGCGACCGCACGAGCGCCACGCCCATCGCGACGAACGAACCCACCACCGCGACGGCCGCGACGGCGTACGCGGCGGTGCGCAACCACGGCACCGAGTACGCGAGGTGCCCCAGCGTGACCAGGCCCGCGCCCCAGACCAGGGCACCGGCGACGTTGGCGACGAGGAACTTGCGGTACGGCATCCGCGCGACGCCCGCGAGGATCGGCGTGAACGTGCGCACCCACGGGATGAACCGGCAGACCACGACGGCCCACTGGCCCCAGCGCTCGTAGAACGCCTCGGCCTCGCGCAGCCGCTCCTGCACCTTCGCGCCGCGGCGCCCGGCCCACCCGTCGAGCCAGGGCCGGCCGAGGCGCGCCCCCGTCCAGTACCCGACGGTGTCGCCGGCCACCGCCGCCACGGTGACGCCGACGACGAGCACCGGGAACGACAGCGCGGTGCTCGGCTCGGCCGACAGCAGGCCGGCGGTGAACAGGATGGAGTCGCCGGGCAGGAAGAAGCCGACCAGGATCCCCGTCTCGACGAAGACGAAGCCGAACAGGACGACGTAGACCGCCGTCGCCCCCATGGTGTCGAGCTGCGGGTCGAGCAGACCGTTCCACCACTCGCCCACGGGGGCGACCCGTCAGGTCGTCAGCGGGCGGCGCGGGCGGCGCCGGCCTGCTGGAAGAACAGGTTCGACGGACGCTGCCAGAGCAGCACCACCGCGGCGATCGCGACCAGGAGCGACAGCACGCTGACGACCCGGGTGACGGCCGGGGCGGCGGAGGTGAGCGAGATCAGGAAGCTGATGACGTAGAGACCGGCCAGCACGGTGCCGAAGATGCGCGACCAGTTGGCACCGCGCCCGCAGAACACCGCGTTGAGGATCCACAGACTGGCACCGACCACCCCCGAGATCACGCCGACGACGATCCCGAACGTGATGGCGGTGTCGACCGCGCCGGAGGGGATGTCGCTGCCGCTCAGGCCCTGGCTGGCGAGCTCCTCCTCGACCAGCAGGCGCGTCTGCCCGATCAGGACGAACGCGAGCAGCATCTGCACGATCGCGAGGGCCGCGCCCGCGTACATCAGGTAGACCGCGTACTGCACGGTGCTGGGACGCGACACCGGGCCGGGAGCCGCGCCGTAACCGCCGGCCTGCGGGGCCGACCCGTACGCGGGAGCCGCGCCGTACTGCTGCTGGCCGTACGCCGGCGCCTGGCCGTACCCCTGCTGCGGCTGCTGCCCGTAGGACGGGGCCTGCCCGTAGCCCTGCTGCGGCTGCTGCCCGTACGGGTCGTTCGGCGTGCTCATCGTGGTCCCCTCCCGGTGGCGTGTGGCTCCCGCAACCTACCCGAGCGGACCCGGCCGACCGCGCCCGTCGTCCTCAGGCCTCGTCGCGGCGGACGGCCTTCGTGACCGCCTCGCGCTCGTGGTCCTCGTCGTAGCGCTCGTCGCGCGGCGCGCGCCGGGCGCGCCAGATCTCGAACGCCACCGGGACGAGCGAGAGCCCCACGATGCCGATCAGGATGATCTCGATGTTGTCCTTGACGAAGGTCAGCTGCCCGAGGAAGTAGCCGAGCACGGTGACGCACACGCCCCACAGGAACGCGCCGATCGCGTTGTACTTCAGGAAGTGCCGGTACTGCATGTGCCCGACGCCGGCGGCCACCGGGATGTAGGTGCGCACGATCGGGACGAACCGCGCCAGCACGATCGCCCGGCCGCCGTACTTGTCGAAGAACGCGTAGGTCTGGTCGATGTAGGACTGCTTGAAGATCCGCGAGTCCTCGCGCTTGAAGATCCTCGGCCCGGCGTACCGGCCGATCGCGTAGCCGACCTGGTCGCCGGCGAGCGCGGCCGCGAACAGCACGAGGCAGACGAGCCACAGCGGCTGGGCGATGACACCGCCGGCGGTCATCAGCCCCGCCGTGAACAGCAGGGAGTCGCCGGGCAGGAACGGGAACAGCAGGCCCGTCTCGATGAAGATGATCGCCGCCGTGCCCGCGAGCGCCCAGGGTCCGAACACGTCGTTGATGAGGTACTCGGGGTCGAGCCAGCTCGGTCCGAGCATCGGCACGGCCTGCACGAGCGAGGCGGCGAGGGGGGCGTCCACGGCGTCCAGGGTACGGGGGCGCGGCACTAGCCTCGGCCCTCGTGGACGAGCCGGAGCGCGAGGTCGGGGTCGGGCCGTGGCCCGGCCCCTGGCCGGACGACCCGCGCTACGACCCCGCGCTGCTGCGCGACGGCGACCGGCGCAACGTCGTCGACCGCTACCGGTACTGGACCGTCGAGGCGGTCGTCGCCGACCTCGACACCCGGCGGGCGGGCGTGCACGTCGCGATCGAGAACTGGCGCCACGACCTGAACATCGGGTCGGTCGTGCGGACGGCGAACGCCGTCAACGCGGCCGGCGTGCACGTCGTCGGCAACCGCCGGTGGAACCGGCGCGGGGCGATGGTCACCGACCGGTACCTGCACGTGCACCACCACCCGGACGCCGCGGCGCTGCGCGCGTGGGCCGACGCCGAGGGCGTGCCGGTGCTCGGGCTCGACAACGTCGAGGGCGCCGTGCCGCTCGAGACCGCCGACCTGCCGGAGCGGTGCGTCCTGCTGCTCGGTCAGGAGGGTGCGGGGCTGACGCCCGAGGCGGTCGCCGCCTGCGACGGCGTCCTGCACATCGCGCAGTTCGGGTCGACGCGGTCGCTGAACGCCGGTGCGGCAGCGGCGATCGCGCTGCACGCGTGGGTGCGCCGGTGGCGCTTCGGGCAGCGTCCCGCCGCCGGCGGCGGCACGATGGCGCCATGAGCCAGACGCACGAGCACGCCGGGGACGTCGCGGGAGAGCTGTCCGAGGGGGTCGCGGGCGACCGCGCGCAGGGGCTGGCCCGCCGTCCCGACGGGGTCGACGACGCGACGGTCGAGGCCGTCGGCAAGCTGAGCGAGGCGCTCGAGGTGGTCGAGGAGGTGCGCGGACTGCTGTACGCCCTGCACCGCCGCAGCGGCACCGCCGACCTCACGCTGCAGGAGGCGTGCGACAAGCTCGAGGAGGCCGGGCACACCGACCTCGCCGGGCGGCTGCGCACCGAGCTGGTCGGACGCAACGTCGTCGCCGGGCGCTGGACGTTCCAGGTCGTCGAGGAGTACGACGACGGCTACTGGACCGACTTCCGCCGGCTCGAGCGCGAGGTGCGCGAGGCGCTCGTGGGCGGACGGCGGCACGTGTTCGAGGCGGAGATGAAGGCGGACGAGATCACCCCCGGGCGCCCGGGTCACGAGGCGACGCCGGCCGACGTCCCGTGAGCCGCCTCGTCGTCGTCGGCGGTGACGCGGCGGGGATGTCGGCGGCGCACCAGGCGATCCGCACCGCGAAGGCGTCCGGGCGCGACCTCGAGGTGGTCGCGCTCGAGGCCACCGACCACACGTCCTACAGCGCGTGCGGCATCCCGTACTGGGTCGCGGGCGACGTCGGGTCCGGCGACGACCTGGTCGCGCGCACGGCCGAGCAGCACCGGGCCGCCGGCGTCGACCTGCGCCTGCGCCACCGCGTCGAGGGGATCGGCCTCGACCGCGGCGTCGTCGTCGCCCGCGACCTCGACGCCGGGCGCGACGTCGAGGTCGGGTTCGACGACGTGCTGCTCGCGACGGGTGCCGAACCGGTCGTGCCCGCCTGGGCCGAGCGCGCCGTCAGGCCGCCCACCGTGCACGTGCTGCACACGCTCGACGACGGCGCCGCCGTCCGCGGCCTGCTCGCCGACCGCCCGTCCAGCGCGCTCGTGGTCGGCGGCGGCTACATCGGCGTCGAGGCGGCCGAGTCGCTGGCGCGGCGCGGCCTGCGCACCACCCTGCTCACCCGCGGCGAGCACCTGATGACCGCCTCGCTGGTGCCGGCGCTCGCCGACCTGGCCCGGGCGGGGCTCGAGCGCGAGGGCGTCCGCGTGCTCACCCACCTGCAGGTCGACGGGCTCGAGCGCACGGCCGACGGCCGTCAGGTCGCGCTCGCGGGCGGCGAGCGGATCGAGGCCGACGTCGTGGTCGTCGGCACCGGCGTGACGCCGCGCACGGGCCTCGCCCGCGACGCCGGCCTGCCCCTGGGAGGCGACGCCCTGCGCGACGCCCTCGTCCCCGACGACCGCCAGCAGGTGGCCGACGGCGTGTGGGCGGCCGGCGACTGCGCGGCCGTCCGCGACGTCGTGACGGGCGAGCACCGGTTCGTCCCGCTCGGCACGCACGCGAACCGCGCCGGCCGGGTGGCCGGCACCAACCTCGGCGGCGGGGACGCCCGCTTCCCCGGCGCGGTCGGCACCGCGATCACCCGGGTCGGCGAGCTCGAGGTCGGTCGCACCGGGCTGCAGCCGGACGAGGCGCGCGCGGCCGGCTTCGAGCCGGTCGAGGTCACCCTGGAGTCGACGACGATCTCGGGCTACATGCCCGGCGCCGCCCCGATCACGGTGTGGGTGCTGGGCGACCGGGTGAGCGGCCGCCTGCTCGGCTGCCAGGTCGTGGGCGGACGCGGCGCCGGCAAGCGGGTCGACGTCGCCGCCACCGCGCTGCACACCCGGCTCACCCCGGGCGAGGTCGCGATGCTCGACCTCGCCTACGCGCCGCCCTTCTCCCCGGTGTGGGACCCGGTGCAGATCGCCTGCCGCAAGCTCGCCGACCGGCTCTGAGTGCGCCGAGGGCCGGCTGACAACCCCGCGGCCCCCGCGCCACGTCCTCACCGGGACGGCGGACGGCGGAGCGGGAGGTGGGCGTGGACGCACGGCAGCTGGCTGCCGCACGCCTGCGCGACGACCTCGCCCTGTCGGTCGTGTCCGCGCTGCTGCTCGCGCTCGTCGCCGGTGGCGTCGCGGGGCTGGTCAGCCTGGACGAGCAGACCCGCGACGGGGCCGTGCGCACCCGGGTCGCCCAGCTCCCGCCCGACCGCGCCTCCCTGACGGTGCAGGTGCCCGGCGAGCAGGAGGTCGACGACCTCGCCGGCGGCGAGCTCGACGACGCCGTCCGCGACGACCTGCGCCGCGCCTACGGCGACCTCCCGGTCACCACGACCGCGGCGGCGCGCAGCCAGCGGCCGGTCGTCGCACCGGTCGCCGAGGGCGCCACCTCGCTCGTGCTGCTCGCGGCGCAGGACCTCGACGACCTGGCCGGCCTGGTCGACGGCGACTGGCCGCAGGGGCCGGACGAGGCGTCCCTGCAGGCCGACGCCGCCGCCGCGCTCGGCGTCGGCGCCGGCGACCGGGTGCAGGTCGAGGACGAGGACGGCGCGCCGGTCGAGGTGCTCGTCACCGGCACCTGGCGGGTCGTGGACGACGCGGAGGCCCTGGTGGGCGGCGAGCCGCTGCTGCTCACCGGCCGGCAGAGCACCAGCGCCGTCGGCCCCCTCGTCCCCGCCGACCCGGCCCTGCTCGGGCCGGCCGTGCGCACCTGGTGGACCGCGCCCCGCCCCGCCGACCTCGACCTCGACACCGCCCGGCGGCTCCCGGCCGCCACCCGCGCCGCGGTCGCGACGATCGACCGCGACCCGAGGCTGCCGGCCGCCCGCACCAGCACGGCCCTGGACGAGGAGCTGACCGCGGTCGTGCGGGAGGCCGGTGCCGCCGGCGCCACCGGGCGCGTGGTGCTGCTGCTCGTCGCGCTGGTCTCGCTGACCGCGGTGCTCGTCGTGTCGTCGCTGCTCGTGCAGCGGCGGGCGGGCCACACCGCGCTGCTGCGGGCCCGCGGCGCGTCCTGGCCCCAGGTGGTCGCGTCGACGCTGCTCGAGACGGCCGTGGTCGTGCTGCCGTCCCTGCTGCTCGCGGTGGTGGTCG